>NZ_RQER01000002.1 GCF_004770615.1 Leptospira langatensis | reverse complement strand
CAAAGGCCACTCTCTCCCGAGAAGCTCTCCTTCAGGCGTAAAGACCATATTAATTACGTCGCCCAACCCGTCAAATCACTTTTGTATTATTTGATCCACTTTTTTTAACAATTTCTGCCCCTAACAGAAATAGAATTCGGACCCTTCTTCTTATAAATCGAAGCTGATCGGCGGTATTTGAGCCCTTGTTCATAAAGTAAGGATAAGTAGGAAATTTCTTTCTTAGAAATGCACGAAACTCTGGTTATGAACAAAATTCTGTCACATTATTTTGGTTTAATCTGAACTCATAATACGTTAAACTGTCCGAATCCGATCCGATCCATAAAGAGATATTTAAGAGAGGAAGAACTTTGGGACCCGCAGACGAATACATAGACCAATATCTTAAAGAGAATATTATAGAATCTGAAACTATTCAGAGAATGCGACATGTGATCCATGAGTTCAGTTCAAGGACTCCAAAGGTCATCGTTACGAAGTGTATAGACGGAAGAGTTCATGGAAGTAAGTTGAAAGGCTATCCAGTCACTACTATCAGGTTTGGAAGAACGGACGGCAATATCGTATCTACTAGTCAGAATAATTTTTGGTATTGGAACCGTATCGATAAGGCGGTGAATGATGCTCAATGCAATACTCCTAATATGCCTGCACTATTCATCGCATACATGCATAGATCCGATATACCCGGATTAGGATGTGCGGCTCATGGAGGAGATGAGGTTGCAGCAGCTAAGGCAGTGAGAGATCAAGTCACTGCGGTCAGAAAGGTTTTTCCTCGAGATAAGCTCTACGTGATCGAGGGGATTACGAATACGGATAGCATGGCGGAGACCTTGATATTCGAAGATGGAACTATTTTAGATTCGCTTCAGATCGGGAATGATTTTGGCCTCACGGATCCTTCTCAGGTGTTTCATTCTGCTTTTTTAAAATACCAGATCAAGGATCCGGCTATCTCTAAGAATATTGGATTTCGGACCCCCGAGCAGTTGTTTACAGGAAAGACATTCGATTTCTATGATGAATTCCAAACTTCTCTTTCTATGAAATCGTTTTTGATCCGGGAGATCTCTGCGATTGTGAGTTCCGGAGAATTCGATACGCAGAAATTGATCCAACCAGATCTACTGAGCGCGCTCTATCATAAGCTTTCCTCCGTCAAAGATCTCCCTAAGGCGTTGTTACCTAGTCTTTTATATCAAACGATTTGGAATATTGCCTATTCTATGTATCAGAAGAGAAAACTTTCGCTAATGAATCCAGACGATCGTTGGAAACTTTTAGACCATGCAGAAGAGATTATTTGTTATGGGGACGGTTTCGAACTTCTGCAAAGGAACAAGGCGGTGCTTGTAAAAACAGGGAGAGGGGATGATACCGACGCATTGCTCGTGGCAAAGAAGGTCTTGAGTAGAAATCGTCAGCATGAAGCCAAGCCCTACCCTATTATTATCCATTTGAATGTGGAGAACTCATGTGAGCTGCGTTCTTGGGCGGATTTTAATGAGAATATTTCTTCTCGAATGAATACCATGCTTAGAAATTTGGATACCGTTTTCGAAAAAGAAGAAGTAGTGATCTTGACGACCTTCTCTTATTTGGATCAGAAAAGATTTTATCCGATCAGAACGAAAGAGGATCCTCGGATCTCTTATCCTGTGAACATTATGACGGATATTAATGGAGAAGATCTGTTTTCTACGATCGGTCTAAGGGCGAGAGAAGCCTTTTACGCGGCAGAAAGGATCCCCTCCGCGTATGAGGCTCGGTATTTCGACTAAGACTATCTCGCCTTTTTCGCCTCGACGAACTTGGAAAGCTCTTCTCTGAAAGAGAATTTCTTAGTGCCCATGAGATAGCGAAAAGCGCTTATGATCACGTCCGGGCGAGGAGGATCTCCTCCGATGAATAGGTCGGGCTGTTTGGGAAGATTTCCGAGCGGGAAGAGACCACCGGAAACAGCTTCTGTTCCGCAGGCGACGAGTGCCTTTGGGCTTGGCATCGTGTCCCAGGCAACTTGTAGAGGGACTTCCATGTTTGGACCGACTGGCCCGGCATAGACGACAGCATCCGCATGTTTGGGAGAGGCCACCACTCGCACCATGCTTGCCTCGCTATCGAACACCGCATTGAAGCTTGCGTTTAACTCCGCTTCTGTGGAATTGTTGCCGCTTGCCGCAACTTCCCTGTATTGGAAACCGGTCTTACGAGTGATATTACGGAATTGTTTTACTTCGTCGGAGATCGACTCTTCGTGAGAAGTAGGGGTCCCATCTATATAAGAAACTTTTAATGCGCTTCTGTCTACGGAATACACGTGAACAAACCCCGAGTTCTCGAGTTTATCCGGAGAATGCTCCACGCAGAGTCCGCATTGCAGGCAGGCCCCGTAATCGAATATCACTTCTTTTGCTGATACTACCTTGATCCCACCTGTAGGACATACCTTCTCCACGGATTTATCCAGAGACGAGCCTTTCTTAAATGTAGGGACAGGGATCCCTCGAGCGTTCGGGTTCGTGGTCTGCATCTTCTCGAAATCTAAATTACGAGCAGGGCGAAGGATGTTTATAATTTCTTGAAATATTTTCATAGATCGACTCCCACATAACTTAGGTTGAAGGACTTATTGTTGAGAGGGAAATCCCCAATATTTTCCCCTCTGACTGCAAGCTCTAACGCATGCCAGTTCAAAACGGAAGGATCTCTTACATACGCCTCCGTGATATCCCCGGAAGAATTCAAGGTAAAGGAAACAAGAACAGGTCCTCTCCAACCTTCCGCGGCACCGAAATAGACTCCGGGCTTCGGCTTGGATGCTTTTGCTTTCTTGAATGCCTCGTTTGCCGCATGGAAATTCTTGAGCGCGGGGATCGCTTTGGTTAACCAGGCTCCGCTATTCTTCAACTCTTCATAACGAAGATAGAATCTTGCCCAAGCATCTCCTTTCATGTTCGCATGATCCAGGTCTAACTTGATCCCTTCTCCTGCGAGTGAATAACTTGTATCGTGATGACGTAAGTCTCTAGAGAAACCGATGCATTTCTCTACCATTCCCACAAAGCCAAGATCTTTCCATTGTTTTGGGGTAAGGGTTCCGCAGATCTGAAGCCTTTCTCTGTTTGTGGATTTGCTTGCTGCTCTTTCGAAATGGCCCGCCACATCTTCTGTGACATCTGCAATTCGTTTTGCAAGATCCATAAGTACGGATTCGGAGAGATCTTTTTTGAGACGCACTTTTCCCGGAGAGAGTGCTCCTCTTCCAAAACGATTTCCGGTAAGAGCCTCCATGACTCCCAGAGGAACCCCTCTTTGCATGGAGCAAACCCCTTGCAACGGATAATATCCTACGTCACCCGCAATCGCTCCTAGATCCCCGATATGGATGGCAATTCTTTCGATCTCGAGAAGAACGGTTCTTGCGAAATTTACTTCTTGTGGAACGGAGATACCGTGGGCCTCTTCGAATGCCTTACTGAATGCAATCCCATAAGCAACACTCGAGTCCCCGGAGACTGCTTCCGCATAAGAAGAGATATCGTCCTTATTCTTTCCTTTGAGTAGGTCCAGTAGTCCCCTTCTCTGGAAACCGAGACGGATATCCAAGTTTTGGATGACTTCTCCTTGGACAATGAATCTGAAATGACCAGGCTCGATCACACCTGCATGGATGGGACCCACCGCATGAGAATAATAAGAAGGAGGAACAGGAACATTGAAACCTCGATAGATAATGTCCTTGATCCCAGCCCTTGTTAAAAACTTCTCCAGGAGATGCTTTCTATCTTGGGAAAGATACTTCTCATAATCCATATGAGAATAATCTTCGGGACCTTGGTTGGTCCCGAGGCTATGTCTTAGGATCCAGATCGGATTTGCATGATCCTCATAGAGATTCTTCTCTTCGGATTTGGAAAGAGTCTCTCTTTCGATCCCGTCCTTAGTGAGCCAGAATCTATGAGTCTGTTTGGTTTCAGAAGAATGAAAAATACCGGTAACGTTTTTCATAATACACCGTGTAAAAGAAGATAGAATCCCCAGCAACCGGTGCTGAGAAGAAGTAGAAGTAAGAAGAATCCGTTCGTCATCCGGATCCTAAGAATGGTGGAAAGATCCTTGGGAAAAGGTCTTCCCTTGATATTCAAGAGAGGTGCAAGCTTATACAGCATCACTCCGAAGAATACGATCCCTAGGATCGGAACAAGGATAACAAAGGATTTTCCTCCGATCTGTCCTGCCTTGATCAGGATAATATCCGTCACGAAGATGGGAGATCCCGGCATCACGAAGGCTAAGAACAATGCGAGAATGAAAAGGGATAAAGCAGGCTTATTGATAGAGTCCGCCTGGATGATCTTACCCAATTCTCGTTTGCCAGCATCCATACGTACGATCCCCATGCTGATGAACAAAAGGGATTTCACGACTAAGTTCGTAGCCATTGTATAGAAAAACACATTCTCGCTTAAATCCATCCAAAGGAAGACGGCAAGAGCTCCTGTATGGAAAAGGGCAACTTTTGCAGAGATCCTGCGGATATCGTTTCTGTCGTAGATGGCGAAGATACTATATAAAATCGTGATGATCCCAAGCACCAGAAGCCCATCCGCACCGCTGAATGTATTCGGAAAGAGTTGGTGATCCAGATGCACGAAAGGTCTTAAGGCAAAGCAGACCGAAACAGGAATAAAGGAAGAAAGCAGAGAAGAAACCTGCGTAGGACTCTCCCCATATGTATCCTCGATCCAAACGTGATTTGGGAAAAGCCCGAGCTTTGCGGAATAACCGAAGATCGCAAGCCAAAGGCCGATCTCCACCCAGATAATTTCCGGATGAGAAGAAGCATTCGCCGCTAAGAACTCTATGGGTTGGTTGATCACATGCAAGGAAGAACGAAGAAGAATGATCCCAAGAAATGCGATACCAAGTCCGAATGAGTTGATCAGAAGGAATTTCCAGGCGATCGGAAAGGACTTACTCGTTCTACTGGAAGAGATGAGAAGTGCTCCTACGAATGTAGTGGCTTCGATCAAGACCCATTGCAAGGTAGAACCTTCTTCATGCCAATCACGGATGATCCAGACTGCGAAGTTAATGCCCGCACATAATACAAGAAGAACGGACCAGAATACTAGGTTCGTTTGGTTCTTAGTGGGTGCGAGAACGTATGTGAGAAAGATTAGGATAAAGACGGCAGCCCCTATCCCTAAAAGAATCTCGAAGCTCATCTGAAACTTTCTCCTTTATCCATTTCTTTCTCGGTGTTGATCCGAAGCGCTGCTCCTGCTCCGATAATAAGCACCGCATCCAAGAAGGAGCCAAGCTCGCTTCCGATCGGAACTCCGGATTTCAAGAGAAGAGTAAGTAAGAAGGTCCCGTTCTCGAAGATGCTGAAACAGGCGATGACTCCCACCCAGTTCCTTCTTACGATAAAACCGATCACTCCCACATAGATGAGAAGAAGAACATACAATAAACCGAACTGGTGAGCCTTTCCAAAGAATGCGGAGATTGCTCCCATGAAAATGAAGCTCGCAGCCGCTCCCGCAAACAAAAGCCCGAGTGTAGGAAGATAACCTACTTTAGGAAAAGTTGATTCAGGAGAATTGATCCTTCTTGCGGTCCAAAAGAGAATGATAGGGGTAAGGAGCCCTTTGAAGACGATTACCATTCCCGCGAGGAAAATAGAATGGAATCCGTCCCCTCCTTCTTCTTGAAAAAGAGGAAGAAGAAGTAAGAAACCCTGGACTCCGAGAAGAATGACAACCCTCTTGAGACGGTTCTCTAAGAGGATCATTACTCCCGTGAGAAGTATGATCAGGTAAGTAAGATCTGTGCTCATGTTTATTTACCTATTTTCAAGAGAATGCCTAGTATCAGCATGAAGATGAAGTTGAGTCCCAGAAGTTCCGGGATCCAGATCCATTTCCTGCGAGTGCTATTCGATTCCCAATAGCCGATAAGAGCGGAGAATAGAATGGCTCCTCCGAAAGCTGCGAGTTCCTTCCAGATCGGAAAAGAGACGAGTCCGAAAAAGACTTCCATATGCTCTAAACCCAATTTGGTAAGAAGAAGAAAAAGAGAAGCAGTCTTGAATTGATGAGCAAGCTCAAAGAGTGCTCGAGTTCTTCCGGAAGCTTCTAAAAGCATGGCCTCATGCACCATGGTAAGTTCCAGGTGGGTTCTAGGATCGTCGAAAGGAGGCTTAGAAAGTTCCGACAAGACGATTAACGTAGCTCCTAAGAAGAACAGGATCCCGAAAGAAAGATTCGCAAAGTTCGCCTGAAAGACCACATTGGATTCGAATACCACGAGGATAAGGATCATGATCGGTTCCCCGAAGATGAAAAGAAGCGCTTCTCTTGCGGCTCCCATTCCACCGAAAGAAGTCCCGTTCTCTACCGCATACGCAACCGTAGCGAAACGGATCATCCCGATCAAGAATGGAATGAATAACAGAGAAGCCCACTCGAAGGAAACAAGGGACCAGAGTACCAGACCGAATGTGGCTGCAAAGATCGCGGAGCTTTCCGAAAAGAATCCGGAGAATGGACCGTCTATCGGATACTTTTTGATCATCCGGACTGTATCATAAAAAATTTGTAATACAGGAGCTCCCCTTCTTCCTTGGGAATAGGCCCTGATCTTTTGGAGCACGCCTCCGCATAAGAACGGAAGCAATAGAAACGATAGTGTTTGGATCAGTATGTCCAAAACGACAGTAGTTGTGACCAAATGCCCCCCTCCGCCAAACGAACGACGATGATTACGATCAAGATTGCTAACACTGTAAAAGAAGAATACGTCAAATCCACAGAGATAGACTCATCATCCGCTCCCCGGATCTTAGCCTTCAAAGAAGATAGAAGTCTTAAGAGAATACGAATGAATCCGTTATCCAGTCTAGAGCTTCCGCTTTCATCCGTGAAATACTTCCCTAAAGGAGCGGCTAGCGGATCGGAAACTGCCGAGCTTGTGATCGCCACCTCCGATCCGCCGAATAAACCGCCACAATCCCACAGTTTTCTCTGTCTTATTTTGTGTCTGAGCCCTAACATTCCCACGGATAGGAGAATGACTAAACCTATAACGTCCAAGATCCCGATCCCTCGGAACCAGGAAACATCCAACCAGTCCACACGAACTGCATAATAATTTGCTAATGAAAGAATGACAACTGGTGCGAGTAATACCAAAGCCCCGGTCAATACCAAGGAAGCGTTGATCATCCTATTTGTGCCATGATCCTCGAAGTTCTTCCTAGGCCTGGACAGAACAAGTCCTAAGAAGAGTTTCAGGTGAGCCGCAGCTCCCACAGCAAGACCTGTGCAAACCAAGATCAAAAGAGGAAGGATAAGAGCCGCACTTAGATCAGTGACTTCCAAAACGGCGGAGAATAACTTAATGAAGGTCGCTTCCGACAAGAAGCCAGTAGTCCCGGGGATCGCAAGAAAACTCATGGTCCCAAGAGCCGCCAAAAATGTAGGAACTCCGCTAATTCTTCCTACACCTGTGTTCTCATCCGAATTCGAAGAACCGGAAAGTTTAGTAAGATATCCGAAGAATAAGAACTGGAATGTCTTGCTGATACTATGATGAACGAGAGAGATTAAGAATAAAACGCCGAATGCCTTGCTCAAAGAACGTAGACTCTCTTGCTCGCTACTCTGCCAAAGAGCGGAAAGAAGAAGGCAAAGCCAGAGAAAGTTCATGTTCTCCACAGTGCTATATGCGATCGACTTCTTCACTTCCTTGCTGAATAATGCGGTGATCCCTGCCCATAACACTCCGATCCCGGCAAGAGGGATCAAGATATATGCATAATGAGTTCCAGGAAGTAAGGGAACCGCAAACTTAGAGAATAAAACCAAAGGAAGGTTCACGAGTAAACCGGAGTAAGCGGCAGAGGCATGAGCAGGCGCTCCCGCATGCGCTTCCGGCAACCAATAATGCACTCCGAAGAATGCGGACTTGATGAGAAGTCCTAAGATCAAGAAGAAAAGACCCGCATGAGGATTGCTTGCAAAGATCCAGAAAGTAAAACAAAAGGCACCGATCCCGCCTGCAGCAACCAAGGCCACGAAGCTACGGATAGATGCGTCGTTCCATTTTCCTCCTACATACAACAAGAATGCGCTGATCGTGGACAATTCCCAGAACAGGATGAGCCACAAACTCTTGCCTACGAGATAACAAAGTCCCGTACTTAGGAAGAAGAAGGCATAACCGAGTAGAACGAGAGCCTTTCTCTCCTT
The DNA here is from genome assembly GCF_004770615.1 of Leptospira langatensis. Classification (NCBI taxonomy): domain Bacteria; kingdom Pseudomonadati; phylum Spirochaetota; class Leptospiria; order Leptospirales; family Leptospiraceae; genus Leptospira; species Leptospira langatensis. Next base: position 285,630 of record NZ_RQER01000002.1, on the reverse strand, counting down.
CTCATACCCGTTAACATAAAGCGCGATAAACGCTCCCAGACCGGCTTGCAAACTCAAGCCGATCAAAAGAGGACTATCGCTTCCCAAAAAATCCAACCCCAATACCCTTCCGATCAGGAAGGGCAATATCAGGGAGGCTGCGATCGCGAGGTGAGCGAGTATCGTCATATATCTCCTCGAATATTCTTAGAATACAGCGTTAACTTGCAGATAGAACATTCTGGCCTGAGACGCTGCTCCCGCAGGACCGTAGACGGACGGTGCGCTTATATTATTCAATACTGCAGTAGGAGTCAAAGTAACTGCTCCAGTTGTATTGTTAACCGAATAGGTATAAAGCGCATTTCTTGCATTCTTAACGGCATCTCCCGCAGTTAAGAATCCTGCTCCGAGCCACAGAGAGCAATAGTCGTTTATCGTATAGTTCCAACCTATATCGAACTCGTTGTAGATATTTCTTCCCAACTTAGCTAGATAATGGGTAGTAGAACCGTTATTTGCTTCAGTACTCACGTTGCCGGTTGCACTGCTCGTTCCATTGATCGCATACCAGGAGTCTTGCACCATTGCTTTATTGTTGATAAAATAGGAGAAGTAGAAGGTTCCGAAAGAGTCCGTTTTATAGGAAGCGTTCACAGTGAAACTTCTCAAGTTCTTGGTATCGATATTCTCGGAAAGACCCGCGACGTTATTGAAGTAAGGGATTACTCCGAATCGAGGATTGGTCAGAGTTTGGAAGGTTCCATTGCTTCCATCTTGGCGATTCCCATCACCGGAAGCATATTGCCACTGAACTCCTAAACGAAGTTTTTGCGCGAAGGTATAACCAGTTTGGAAAACATAGAATTGACCGGTGTATTTTTGGTTTTTAGTTCCAGCAATACTCTGAGTATACGTAGTTCCGTCAATCGTAGCGGAAGTAGTAATATCTTGTCCACCTACTAGGTTATCCACTCTGGTTCCTGTAGAACCGGATTGCCAAGCGGCTTCCAAGGTCCAATCCCATCCGCCCCAAGGCCCCTCTTTCGGAAGGTTATTTCCTGCAGTACGGTTTGTGATCCGGAAACCTGTAGTGATCAAGTTGTCTTGCTGTTTATTCCAAGCGTTTGGAGTATTATCCGCTCCGTTCGCAAATGCAGCTGTAGTAGGGCTTGGAGGAGTATTAGACATAGGGGTCTTGTGAGTCAAAATACCCAAGGAATACACATCGATCAAGAACCAATCTTTCGCAGGTTTGATGGTGTTATAAGTTCCCACTAAGTACTTGTCAGGTTGTCCTACGCTAGTTCCTACAGGAGCGTTCGCAGAAAGAACTCCGTTCGGACCACTTTGGTTCCCTACCAATTTGTAACCAAGCAAATGGATATTGAACGTATCGTGGTCAAACATCAAACGAGCTCCGTCATAAGACAGACCGTTGATGGTCCAGTTCGCTCCGCCGATCATCCTTTGGTCCCCGTAAGAGAGGATCTGGCGACCGATTTGCAATTTTGCATCCAAAGGAAGTTTCTTCAGCATGAACCATCCTTCACGAAGAGTGGTCAAGCCTGCAGGGTTAATGGAACTTTGTCCCGCAGTCACCGTAGTCGCGGTACCGGCAAAAGTGTTCGCACGAACGTCCCCAGGAGAAGCTGGAGTTTCACCACCCCACACTCTTGCGTCCTGGATATTTACTTTCATAGAGAAATAAGGACTTGGATCTATAATGAAGAACAATTGAGAGGTCTGCATGATACGAGAGATATCGCCCTTGTTCGCTTTGTCGAAAGCGAGGTTTTCTCTATCTTCGAAGCGGGGACGGATATAAGCGCCCACGCGGACCCAGTCATTTAACCATGCTTTTTTGCGAGTAGTCACCTTTCTAGATAACTCCGGCTCAATCAACATGGATCTGTTATAGTCGGGGGTTAAGCCATTGGCTTTCAAAGGAGAAACATATTTGTTCTCCTCTTCCTCTTCCGGGGTCGGAGCAGCAGGAGCGGGAGTAGCTGCAGGAGTTGCAACTGTTCCGGCTGTAGGGGCCGGTGCTGGTGCCGCCGGTTTATCCTGTCCGAAAATTCCTAAAGAGGGAATCAGGTAGATCATACCGAAAAAGGAAATCCACTTAAGAGAAGATTTCGTCGGCTCGATGGTTCTATTCTTTATCAAGTCGAGAACTTTCATATTCTTCTTCCTCCAGTTTCATTTAAACCGGGTTTGTTGATCCGGTCATATTTTGGGGATCGCCTAACGCAGGCGATGGCGTTTCATTTTTTACAAAAATGTCCATCCGACCTCCAATTGAAGTCGGACAGACCTTGCTGTTTTTTCAAAGTAGGTTTAATCTAACTTTGAAAGGAGCGGATTACACTCCGAGAACTGTTTTCACTAAGTAGTAGTAAAGAGGGATTCCCGCAATGATGTTGATCGGGAATACGATCGATAGAGCTACAGTGAGATAGATACTTGGGTTCGCTTCAGGAATGGAACCTTTCATTGCAGCAGGGACCGCAATGTAAGAAGCGGAAGCGCAAAGAACTACGAACATGAACGCGTCGCCGAGCGGCATTCCGATGATTTTCACCAAAACTAATCCTAAGGTAGCGTTAACTGCCATCAAGAAAAGAGCGGCAAAGATCAAGAAGGAACCAACGCTCTTCAATTCTTTGAAGCGTTTCGCAGCGGAAATACCCATGTCCAAAAGGAACAGGGTCAAGATCCCTTGGAAAAGGTTCTCGGAGAAAGGAGATTCTTTCTTCCATCCGGATTCACCGGTGAAGTAACCTACGATCAAAGAGCCTAATAACAAGTAGATGGAATATCCGAAGAATGCTTCATGAAGCAAATGCTTCCAAGAGAAACCCTTGCCACTGCCAGTGCTTTCAGCCTTAGTGCGACCGATCCTGTCCAAAATAACCGCTACAACAATAGCTGGCGATTCCATAAGTGCCATACCGGCAACGATGAATCCACCGAATTCTTGGCCAACGTTATGAAGGAAGGCTCCTGCAGTAACGAAAGTAACCGCGCTGATGGAACCGAAGGATCCGGCAAGAGCGGCAGCGTTTGGACGATCGAGTTTGATCTTGAGTACGAAGTACGCATAGACAGGAACCAACATCGCCATAAACATACAGCCTAAGAGAACGTAAAGGTGCTCTTCGCTGAATGGAGTTTTGAAAAGCTCGTGTCCACCTTTGAACCCGATGGAGAACAAAAGAAACATGGAGAAGAACTTTCCGATCTGATCCGGAACTACCAGATCTGATTTAAAAAGAACTACCCCCATTCCCAGGAAGAAAAACAATACTGGGGGGTTAAGGACGTTCTCCACAACGGCATGAATATCCATAGAATCTCCTTTAAGATTCTCGGATGGCTTTCCTCAGGCCCGTCTTTCTCTTCTTTGGAGTCCGATCGAGAGCGATTCCCTTCATCCGAGAAGGAATATATAATACAAGACCTTCCAAACTTATAAAATTGGACACTAAAAAATACGGTAGATTGTAAAAAATTATAAAATCTAAACGTTATATTAAGAGCTGCCTAATAATTCAGCATAGGGTGCTTAATCCTAATTGACTTATGCCAAGCTGTCATCATTCTTAAGGGATAAATAACGAAAATTCGCCTGTTTCGAGATTCTTTGGCGAGCCTAATAGTAGAAATTTTATAGGAAAGAATTGATAAAAATCTAAACTGAGGTCTAAGATTTCTAAATTTTAAGGACTGGAATTTACCCGGATTCTTTTCATTTCCAAGATTATAATTTTAGATTTAAAAACATAAATTAGGATTTTCACTTAGAACTTTGTACTGTTTTTGATTTCGGTTCGATTGGCTTAAAAAAGAGGGTGACTCGAACAAAAAATCCTGGTATCCTCCTAAGAGGCGATATCTCTGGGATATTAAAGTAAATGGGGCATTTTCAGCATAAATTTCGCAGGTTCCTTTCTTTTTCGTTCCCAAAAATGCTCTTCGGATCCATCTTTCTGATCCTTTCCGCTAGCATTGGGATCTCTGCGGCTCCCAATGCCCCCGTTCCCGATACGATCCGCCTCTCTTCTGCTTCTCAAGCGGAGAATATTAGTTCTAAGATCGAGTATAGATACCGTGGGTATCAGTTCCAGCATTGTAAGCCGGAGACGATCAATTCCCTTAACCAGTTGGAATGGCATCTTAATGCTGGGAACGTTCTTCGTGTTAAGAGGAATTCTGCAGGAAATTGGCTTCGGTTTAAGCTCGCGAACGACGGAACGGATCCTCTTTTGAGGACTCTCGTTCTATTTTGGCTGAATTTACCCGATGCAGAACTTTGCTCCGTGGACTCCAAAGGAAAATACGAGGCAGGGTTTGCCGGTTACGATATGGACCCTCTTTGGGGCGAATTTATCTCTCCCCTTCCTCACTTCAATATTCGATTGGAGCCTAAGGAAGAACGGACCTTCTATCTATACGTGCTTTCTAACGAGGATATTAATTATCCGATCAGGCTTTTGTCGGAAGACGATTATATGCTTATTGTTCGTCTTCGTTCTGTCCTTTTCTTGGCAGTGGGTTTCGTGCTGGCTCTTGCTATCGGATTCAATGTTTTCTTTTATTTCAGATATAAGAAGGTACTTTTCTTAACCCTGCTGTTGCATCTTACCGCTGTGGCAGCTACTTTATATTTCTTGCATGGGATCGAATTTGCGTCCATCGCAGGAAATGCAAATAACCTATTCCGTCACAATTACTTTCTATTTTTGGGAATTACCCATGTTGCCTTCTTTTTATACATGGCTTCCTGGAATAAGGAGAGTAATGGACTCATCTATAAGTCTCCGCTTTTCTGGTTGGTTTGTTTTACTGGAATTCTCTATCCTCTTATTCCACTCTACCAATTCTGGTACGATCACCGCATTCTTGTCCTAGTTCTAAATTACGGTTTTATGTTATTCTATTTCGGAAAGACGCATGTGTCTTCTATCCGGAACAATACGATCTATGAAATGTTCTTCATTACCGTTTGGGGGATCTTCCTGCTTTTAGATCTGTACAAGACTATTTTCCATTTCGACTTCTATCCATACAATCGGATCGCAGTCTATGGGGTCTTGTATTATCTTCCTGCGCTTACTGTATTCGTATCCTTATTGTCCAGAGAGATCCTAAGAAAAAGAGAAGAAGAAGTCTCTTCTCGAAAGACGCATCTTTCTTCCTTGGATATAAGCGATTTTGTGAAGAAGATAGGGGCGCTTTTGGAAAAAGAGAAGATCTATCTTACTAAGTCCTTAAAAGAAGAGCATATGGCTAAGGAGCTCGGGATCAATATTCACCAACTTTCCGAGCTGATCAATACCGAGTTCAAGACGAACTTTCCTTCTCTTATTAATCAGTATAGAGTGGAAGAAGCGAAAGGATTACTCAAACAATTCCCGGATGAGAATACTACGGAAATCGGATCCAGAGCTGGGTTCAGTTCCAGATCCGCATTCTATTTGGAATTTAAGAAGATCACAGGTACGAATCCGAATTCGTACCGAAAAGAAAATCTGCAGGGAAGGACTGCGAATTAGATCTTGGCTTAGGCGTTCACTCGGAAATAGATCACATCTCCGTCCTGGACAATATATTCTTTTCCTTCTATCCTGAGTTTCCCTTCTTCTTTTACTTTGGTTGGGTTCCCCGTTCTATCCAGATCCTCGAATTTCATGACTTCTGCTCGGATGAATGCCTTCTCGAAGTCGGAATGAATGACGGAAGCGGCAATCGGTGCGGTGCTTCCTACTCCTGTGGTCCAAGCGCGAGCCTCTTGTTCTCCCGCTGTAAAGAATGTGACCAAGCCTAAGAGCTTGTAGGCTGCTTGGATCATTCTGTCTAATCCGCTTCTGGTCTCACCTATCTCTGCCAAGAATTCGGTTTGTTCTTCTCTGCTTAAACCGGAGATCTCTTCTTCGAATTTTCCGCAGAGGGTCACTACTTCCGCTCCTTCGTCTTTTGCCATTTTGCGGACTGCGTCTACCAAAGGATTTTCTTTTGCGGTAGCTGCTTTGTCTGTGATATTTGCAACGTACAGTACAGGTTTAGCAGTGATCAGATTGAATGTCTTTACTAGCTTTTGTTCTTCCGGCTTGATCTCTGCAAGTCTTGCTGGCTTTCCTTCTTTCAATACGCTGATGATCTTTTCTAATAAGTTATACGCTTCCTGGGCTTCTTTATTTCCGCCTTTTGCGTTCCTGGAAATTTTTTGGTACTGCTTTTCTGCAGAATCCAGATCTGCCAGTACTAATTCCATTGTGACTACTTGTGCGTCATCTACGGGGCTGATCTTACCGTGAACGTGAGTGATATTGTCGTCTTCGAAGGCACGGACCACATGGCAGATTGCGTCCACTTCCCTAATATGAGAGAGAAATTTATTTCCTAAACCTTCTCCTTGGCTTGCCCCTTTTACGAGTCCGGCGATATCCACGAATTCCATGATCGCAGGAATCGTTTTATTGGGTTTATAGATCTCAGCCAGTCTTTCGAGTCTTGTATCCGGAACTTCCACGATACCCGTATTCGGTTCTATCGTACAGAAAGGATAGTTCTGCATTTCGGCACCGGCCTTGGTTAACGCATTAAATATAGTGGATTTTCCTACGTTCGGTAGGCCTACGATTCCGCAATTCAAGCTCATAGAGTCAATTTTTGAGAAGTTTGGAATCTGTAAATTCGTTTCGAAACTCGAATATTACGGAAGAGAAAGGTTTGTAGGAACTCCTACAATCTACTGTTATTCCAGGATCCAAGATTTATTCGATTCTTTGGAATTCAGGTCTTGGACTTCTTCGCTGATCCGGATCAATCTTCCATTTCTAAAGAATAATTGCAGTATATTGATCTTCAAGGAATCCGCAGTCGCTCCGCAACCGAAGCTATATTCTCCGTTAAAGAAACGCAAAGATTGAGGAGAAGAAACTAACACAACGGAAGGAAGCTCTGCTAAAAGATCCTTTCTCCATTCTTCCAATTGAGAGGAGATCCTTCCCTCTTGGTTTTTTAGATCCGGAGTCGGGTCTTGGGCCAGTAGAAAATGGAAATTATGAAATTCGGAGATCCGATTGAATTGGGTCTTGAAATCCTCTATCCAAGGAGCCGGTGACTTGTCCTTGGACTGAAGGGATTGTAATGCGGGAGAATAGAATACGAAATTGAGTCCGCCTTCTTCCTTACTTATGATCTGTCCCGGAGGAATGATTGGATCCGCCTTTTTTGAAAGCTTAGGGAGCTTCTTCTTGGATCCTTTCTTTTCCTTTTTTTGAGAAGATATAGAAGAAGTCGATTTTACTTTGTTTGTCTTCTTCTTTTTTAGATCTGTCTCTGTGCTTTTCGGAGAGGATGTTTCCTTCGAAGGAGCTTGCGCAGAAGTATCCGTTTTTGTTTTTTCAGAAGAAGGAACCGATTTTTGAGTTTCCTGCGCCTGGCCGCTTGCATTCGGGATTTCGGTGATCCACACTACGGAGCCGGGAGTTTCCTTGGGACTTTCCTTGGGTTCCGGTTTTGTCGTGGGTTTTTTAGATCGAATCTTCTTGGTTTGCTTTTTAGAGGATTTTACTTTCTTCGTGTTAGATGAGCCAGGTTGTTTTTTTTCAACCTTTGCAGAATGGAATCCAGCAAATACGATCTCCGCTCCTAAAGCAGTCTTGATCCTTTCTATTTCGGGAGAATCTTTAGACAGATAGGGAGCCGAAACGAGAAGAATGGCTCCTCCTCCTTCTTGTATTCTTTCAGCTTTAAAGCGTTTGTACCAAAGTGACAAGGTCCTTTCGAAATCGAAGGGCTTCTCCTTTTCGGATTGGGCCGGGCAATATGCGATGATCCCGATCGGCGCATCTTTTCTGTTAGAAGAGGTCTGAGAAGAAAGAGCGAAACTTCCTCCCAGAATGAACAATAGGAATGTTAGAAGGAATACTCTGTATTTGGTAGATCTGGCGTTTTCTAACATTCGAATATTATACTATGCGACTCTAAGGATTTCTTTCTCTAAATTGCGGAAATATTTATGGAAGAATTCTGCTTCCTTTCCTCTGAATTCCAAGGTTCTTGCTTCGAAATCCGGGTCCAGCTCAGAAAGAGCATTGTCCATCTCGACGAGATGGACCTCTTCTTCCTTGATGATTCCCTTGATGGAGATCCCTGCTTGGTTCTCATCCAAGATCTTGTCATACAGCTCGTAGACAAGCCCTGCTCTTTCTTCTATCATTTTCGTAACGTATAAATAGCAAAGAAAGGAATGAGTTCGTTTCGCTAACTTTTCTTTAGAAAGGGATCTCTCTACACAGGAATCCAGTTTTTGAAAGTAAGATACTGCGGAATATCCTGCAAGCAAGGATCCTTTTTGAAAATCTTGGGTGCCTTCCGGTAAGACCTTGAGGGCAAGTCGTTTGAAGAAGGAGGCGTGCCTTGCTTCTTCCGAGGCATGACGCAAGACCATCTCGGAGACTTGCGATCCGGTTTGAGTGGTATGTATCTTTCTTGCTCCGATATGTTCTAACATGGAGAGAGTGTTTAGCCATCTGAAATGTAAGTCTTTAGATTTGACTATGGATTGGAGTAAGGAATCGATCTCATCCGTGCCGATGCTGCGATCCGGTTTTAAATCCGCTGTAGGAACCATTTGAAACGAGGATTTACTCGGGAGGGCAAAAAATCATCCATTTTCGTTTTGGTCTTAAAAAATCTGCTTTCTTAAGTTTTGCCCTTTCTTTCATGCTTTCTTGAGATGGCTTCTTCTACATTAGCAGCGTTTGCTAAATACGGTCGTTTTATTAAATTTTCACATACTCTGTTCGCGCTTCCTTTTGCGGGGATCGCATTCGTGTTAGCTGTGTTGCAGAAACCGAGTCTGCCTCTTTCTGTGCTCGGCCTAAAGCTCTTCTGGATCCTGATCTGCATGGTAGGCGCAAGAAGTGCGGCCATGGGATTCAATCGTTGGGCAGACAAACGCTTCGATGCCAAAAATCCGAGGACTGCCAATCGGGAGATCCCGAGTGGCCAGATCTCGGACCTGATGGCGGGCATTTTCATCGTCGGATCCTCTCTCTTGTTTTTTCTGGGGAGTTGGTTCTTAAATGATCTTTCCTTCTATCTTTCTTTTCCTACTCTCTTTCTTTTATTCACCTATTCTTATACAAAGCGGTTTACATTCCTCTGCCATTTCTATCTGGGAGTTACGATAGGGCTCGCTCCCCTTGCCACTTGGATCGCGATCCGAGAGGAATTTTCCTGGATGGCAGGTCTTTGGACTCTGGGACTAGCTTTTAATTTGGCCGGCTTCGATATCCTATACGCCTTACAGGATCGAGAATTTGATCGGAAAGAAGGACTCCATTCAGTGCCTGCCCACTTTGGGGAAAAGATATCCATCATTATATCAAGAATTTCTCATATACTCTCTGCTGTTCTTTTGGGACTTGCGGCATGGTATGCGGGCTTACATGGGATCTTTTGGGCATTCTGGCTTCTAATAGTTGCTTTTCTGACTTGGGAGCAATCCATTGCCTATAAGAGTAAGGATGGGAATTTTCCTCCTTTGTTCTATCAGATCCATTCCTGGATCTCCATTGTGATCTTTCTCGGAATTCTTCTAGAGAAAGGACAAGATCTGATCCAATTACTTCGACAAGGTTCTATTTAATGGACTCTAAAGATCGCATTCGACTGGTGGTTGCCATGGCGGGTGCGAGTGGTTCTATTTATGCCGCACGCTTTTTAAAAGCGCTCATGGAAATTCCGGGAGAGACCTGGTTTGTTCCTAGCCCAGCTTCTATCCGTGTTTTTAAAGAAGAGTTTTCTACCAAGGTGGAAACCGGAGATCAGGTCTTGGACTTCATCCGAGAGAAATGGAAGCCAAAACAGGTGCATAAATTCCATTTCAGAAAATACGAAGATATAGGATGCGATATCGCTTCCGGTTCGAATATTTGGGATGGAATGGTGGTTGTTCCCTGCTCTATGAAAACGATCGCTTCTATCCGTACAGGGATCACAGAGAATCTGATTGAAAGAGCGGCTGACGTAACTCTCAAAGAAAGAAGAAGATTGATCCTGGTCCCGAGAGAAACTCCCTATAACAGGATCCATTTGGAGAATATGCTTTCTCTACACGACGCAGGAGCGATCATCGCTCCGGCCTCTCCTGGGTTCTATCAGATGCCGAACAGCCTAGAAGACCTGGGAGATTTTATGGCGACTCGCATCTTTCGTTTACTTGGAAAAGAGATCGATCTCTATCCGCGATGGTTAGCGGAACCGAATACGGATTGAAGTTCAGGAATTGCTAAACATGTAAATTAAAAAGGCGGGTTTGGTTCCCGCCTTTTTATTCAACAAAGGTTGTTCTTACGATCAAGGTACGGATTCGATCGCTTGGATCTTCTTGTTTAGATCCGAAGCGTCTTCGTATCTCTCATAAGAGATCGCGTTGAATTTTTGCAGATAAAGCCCTACGAGATCTTCTCCTGTTTGGCCAGGAATTTCCAATGCTTTACGGAAATTATGAAGATCGAACTCAGGGTGCTTTCCGGAGAAGGTTTCTACCAACCTCTCCATATGGAGCAAAGAGGCCTCTCTTGCGATCCCACTCGAGCGCCTTACTTTTAAGGAAAGATTCGCGAGTGCATCCAGATAATCTCTCACGCCTTCCGGTTCTTTTTCCGGTTCTGAGAAATTGTTTCCTTCTCTATTCTTACAAAGCTCTACATAGCGGATCACTACGTTCTCGAAATGATCCATTCTTTCTTTGATATAAGAATTCGAATCTTCTTGGCCGGCTGGCATTTCGAAGTCCTTGATCTTGACCACGTCGTACTTGTCGTAATGGTCTGTGATGATCCTTTTTAGATCTTCATAGCTATCAAGGGATACTGGAGGAAAAGTTACTACAGGAAAGTTCTCTCCGATTCTGAGAAAACTTACCACGACGTTGGAAGCGATGATCTTACCGCCCGGAAAAAGCGGATTTTCTCCAACGACATTGCAATATACTATGAGGTTTCCGGATGGATTCTTTTCTGTGCCTTTCTCGAACTTCACGGTCTTCCTCCCTCTGTACTAACTGACTGTGCTCGGTAAATTATTCCCACTTTTTTATCTCTTCAGCGAGGTTTTGGAGTATGTTTTTATAGGATTTTGCAATAATTCCATCCGGTTCTTGGAAAACCAAAGGTTTTCCAGATTCGCCGGCGCTCATCACATCCATCGTAAGTGGGACTCCTCCCAGAAATCTTGTATCGGAAGAATCCGCTAATTTTTGACCTCCGCCCTTCGAAAAAATTGCGGAAGCATGGCCACAATTTGGACACACAAATTCGCTCATGTTCTCTACTACACCTAGGATAGGTACTTTTACTTGTTGGAACATGGAAGCCGCGCGATTTGCATCTAAAAGTGCGACGGATTGCGGAGTCGTTACTAGAACTGCGCCGTCTAAATCTATGAGCTGTGCTAGGGAGAGTTGCACGTCACCCGTTCCAGGTGGAAGATCTATAAAAAGAAAATCTAATTCTCCCCAGACGATATCGTACAAGAATTGCTCCACCGCTTTTCCAAGCATAGGACCTCTCCAAACAACAGGCTGTTTTTCTTCTATCAAGAAGGAGAAGGAGATGATCTTGAGTCCGTCTTTTTCTAAAGGATAGATCTTATCCTCTTCTGCTTTTAAGGCTACCTTTCCGTTCACGCCGAACATTTTTCCGATAGAAGGTCCGTAGATATCCGCATCCAAGACTCCCACTTTATAGCCGAGAGCTGCCGCTGCCGCCGCTAGATTCACTGTGACTGTGGATTTTCCGACCCCACCTTTTCCGGAACCGATCGCGATTACCTTCTTCACTCCCAAGATCTTATTCGAATCGTCCAGGGTCATTTTTGGATCTACTTCGAATTTGATCTTGATCTTGCCGACCCCTTCTTTCTTGGAAAGGGTCTGGCGGATCTGAGCTTCCAAACCGATCTGGACCCTTCTGTCCTGGCTTGGGGTCTTGACTAGGATATTCGTTTCTTCTTCGCCGATCTCCAAGGATCCGATCATTCCTAAGGACACGATGTCCTTTTTTAGTTCCGGATGTTTGATCTTGGTTAATTCTCTTTGAATGTCTATGGGTTGGATTTTACCGGCCATCTGTTTCCTTTTCTTCTTCGTATAAGATCGTGTTTGCTAGGATAAATTCCCCTTTTTCCAAGGAGAAGGTGAATCTCTGTATATCTAATTCTTTTCCATTCCAGTCCAGGATATGAAATCCGCTTTCGTGTTTTGGATCTGCGATCCTTGTGCTGGATGCGGAATTCACCACATAAAACGGTTTGTCCGGTCCAGGGGCCTTGACCCAGTTCGTATGCACATGTCCGTGAAGATACGCGATCGGCGGTCTTTTTTTGAGAAGAGTCGCTATCTTTTCGCGATTTCTCATTCTATGCCCTGGGCTCTCTTGTCTCTCCGGAGGGTTCCAAATGGGATGATGGCAAATGAGAAAGTAATGATCTATCTTCTCCCTTTCCAAGTATTCCAACGTGGAATGCACCACTTCTTCCGATACATATCCGTATGCATTCAATACGGAGAGAGGCATATTAGAGTCCCAGCCAACGAGCGCAAGATTACCTATTTTTTTAGCTCTTAGATATCCTCTTGGTTCGGTCACTTCTTCTCCCATCCAAGTGGAGAAGAATTTTTCATAATAAGGGAGTTCTTTTCCGTATGTGGCCTGTTTGGTGTATCGATCATGGTTTCCTGGGATCATGAAAGTCTTTTCGTTCAAGACCGGTTTCAGGATCTCCAAGGATCGATTGTATTCTCTGATATGAGAAACGTTTGTGATATCTCCGGAGATCACGACTGCATCCGGATGCACTTCTTCTATTTTTCGAACGATTGCATGCCAAAGGGAGATCGGGTATTTTTTTCTACGCCTAAAGGTATAGTTTAAATAACCCGGGATCATCTTTCCCTTCAAACTAGAGAAAGGAAGTGGTACGGGAAAATGCAGGTCCGATATATGGACCAATTTCACTCGGAAACTTCCCTCCGGATCATTCCTAATACCTCTCCTTTTCGGACGATCGAACCCTTCTCTCTGTCAATTCTGGAAAGAATTCCGTTGATGGGTGATTCCATTGGAAAGGAAGCCTTGTCTGTTACGAGTTCACAGACCTCTTCTCCAATTTTAATTTGTTCTCCCAATCGAAAATTCCAACGGACTAATTCGATTTTATCGGTGTCTCCCAGGTCGGGAGCGATGAGTTCGAAATCTTCGGTTTTTGGTGCCATCTTCCTAAAACCAGCTTGCCGTATAGTGTGTGCAAGCCAACGTGTACTAAATTTTCTAAGTTCCCTCCTATGGCAAACCAGAAATCTGTCCTCAAAGGGGCTGAAATCCTCCAAAATATCGAAGAGCTCAAAAAGAGAAGGTTCTTTCATCTTGAGATGAAAGGACTTACAAAACCGACTCGGGACATTCTCTCTGAGTTAGTAAATGGACTTTTGGAAGAGATCGGAGCCAATCCTTTAGCGGCCTTTCATCTATTCAGCGGGCTTATGGAAGCCCTACTCAATGCGATCAAAGGCAATATCCGTCATATCATCTTCCGCGATGAACTCTTAAAGAAGATCACGAATCTAGGCGAGTCTGAAGAAGAAGCCGAAGAACTACTCGAGATCATTATGGACACTTCTCCTTTGAGAGATGCGATGCAAAGATATGTGGTCCCTGAAAAGATCAAGAGACAGGTCCAAAACATCCTCCAGCTCGAAGATAGGATCCGCGCTAAGAAGCAGATCTTGAAATCGGAAGAGAAGGAATTCCTCGTAGATGTTCGTTCCAAACTGAAGAAGAACAGAATGCGTATCTCTGTTAAGATCAGGATCACTAAGGACGAATTGAATTTCAGGATCCGAAACGATTCACCGATCCATAATATGGATTTCGGAAGGATCGAAGAGTCCCGTGTTCGCCATAAGCAATTATTCGATGCCGGCAATTCTGCCGATTTCTTTAGACCTGAGTTCTTGGATGAGAAAGAGAGCGCCGGTTTTGGGATCGCTATGATAGACGAAGGATATTACACGATGGGATTGAATCCTCTGGATCTTTTGACCATCACTTCCGGTAGTAGAACCACTACCGTTTATATGAGGTATCCTTTATCTGCGCTTCGCGAAATGGCATTCTAAAGAATATAGCGACTCAGATCCTTGTCTTCTACGATCCCTTTTAACTTAGCCTCTACTGCCGCCTTATCGATGGTCAGTTTCCTTTGGTTTTCAGGAAGATCCGGACCTTCGAAGCTTAGATCTTCTAAGAGCCTTTCCATGATCGTGTTCAATCTTCTTGCTCCGATATTCTCATGCTTTTCGTTCATATCGTAAGCGATCTTTGCGATCTCTCGGATCCCATCCGGAGCGAATTCTATCTTGATCCCGTCCGTGGACAGAAGCGCTTGGTATTGTTTTACGAGAGAGGATCTAGGAGCCGTTAATATCTTTTCGAAATCGTCCATAGAAAGTTTTTCCAGTTCCACTCGAATTGGAAAACGTCCCTGCAATTCCGGGATCAGATCCGATGGCTTGGACATATGGAATGCGCCTGCAGCGATAAACAGTATATGGTCCGTCACGATAGGACCGATCTTTGTGTTCACCGTAGCACCTTCTACGATCGGAAGAAGATCTCTTTGCACTCCTTCTCTGGAAACGTCTGCGCCGCCTCTTCCTTCCCGACTTGCGATCTTGTCGATCTCGTCTAAGAATACGATCCCCATCTCTTCTACTCTTTTCTGAGCCTCTCTTTGGAGCTTGTCTGGATCGAGTAGTTTCTCCGCTTCCGCTTCTTCTAGGATCTTCATTGCTTCCGGAATGGGAAGTTTTCTCTTCTTTTGCTTTTTAGGCATGAGATCGCCTAAAACATTCTGGATATGATTGTCTAATTCTTCCATATTTCCGGCGCCAAATACTTGGAGCATAGGAAGTCCTTGGGGACCGGCTTGCTGTATATCTATCTCTACGATCTGCTCGTCCAGTTTTCCTGCCTTAAGTTTCTTGCGCATGGTTTCTCTGGTCTCGAAGAAACGTTTCTCTCTGTCTTCCTCGTCTTGGTTTACGGAGAATCCGATGGAAGGCGGATGAGGATCTGCAATAGAGGTCTTTTGCGGAAAAGGTAAAAGAATATCTAATAGAGCTTCTTCTGCCCTTTCCTTTGCTTTGGCTTCCACTTCTTTTCGGAACTCTTGTTTGACTAAGTTCAAGGAAACCATGGCCAGATCTCGGATAATACTTTCTACATCCCGACCAACATAACCTACTTCTGTGAATTTAGTGCTTTCTACCTTTAGAAAAGGAGCTCCGCAGAGTTTGGAAAGTCTGCGCGCGATCTCTGTCTTTCCCACTCCCGTGGGTCCGATCATGATAATGTTCTTGGGATAGATCTCTTCTCTTAATTCTGGATCTAGTTTTCTACGTCGAGTTCTGTTACGTAGAGCGATTGCCACCGCTTTCTTTGCATTCTTCTGGCCTATGATATGTTCGTCCAGCTTGGCAACGATCTGTCTAGGAGTGAGTTCCTCGTCGTGGAATTTTACTTCTTCTTTTTGGTCCGCTTGGGTTATGGAGTCGCTCATTGTCCGATTTCCTCCACGATAATATTATGGTTTGTATAAATGCAAATATCAGCCGCTATATTCATGGCTTCCTTTACGATCTGCACCGGATCTAGATCGGTATGATTATAAAGGGCCCTGGCCGCAGAAAGAGCATAGTTCCCACCGGAACCGATGGCAAGTATTCCGTCGTCCGGAGAGATCACATCCCCTGTTCCCGAAACCAAAAAGGATTCGTCCTTGTCCGCTACGATGAGCATCGCTTCGAGTCGACGAAGAGCTCTGTCAGATCTCCATTCTCTGGCGAGTTCGACCGCACTTCTGGAAAGACTTCCGCCATATTCGTGTACTTTCTTTTCGAATAACTCGAATAAGGTGAATGCATCCGCTGCGGAACCGGCAAACCCGGATACGATCTTGTCCGAATATAGTTTGCGCACCTTGCGGGCCGTATTCTTCATTACGGTATTCCCGAAGGAAACCTGTCCGTCCCCTGCTATGGCTACTTTTCCGTTCTTTCGAACGCAGAGAATTGTGGTCGCGTGTATTTTACTTGGATGAATCGAGTCTTGCATGGGGATGAGCCTTTCGGTAGACCTCTTTAATCTTTTCCTTACTCACACTTAGATAAACCTGTGTGGTGGATAGAGAGGAATGCCCCAAGAGCTCTTGAACGGCGCGGATGTCTGCTCCCGCATCGAGTAAGTCCGTAGCGAACGTGTGACGGAATTTATGGGGAGTAATGGGTTTGTCCCATCCCATTCGTTTCCTTCTCTCGTTCAAAATATAACGAACCCCTCTTGTCGTCAGTTTATTTCCCTTTTGGTTCAGAAAAATTTCATCGCATCTGGGACGGAACCTAGAACGAACGTCTAGATATTCCATTAAGCTCGCGATGGCTTCTTTTCCTAGATATACGAATCTTTCCTTTCTTCTCTTTCCCATGACTTTCAGAATGGAATGATCCGCAGATAATTGCGTTAAGGTAGCGTCCACAAGCTCGAATACCCGAAGCCCTGTGGAATACAATACTTCAATGATTGCTTTGTCTCTCAAATTTAAAAGTTCGGAGGCGTTCTCGTTCTCGTATTCCAAAATGCTTTCGGTCTCTTCTATCTTAAAGTTCCTAGGAACTTGTTTTCTTGTCTTCGGAAAGCTAACGGAAAGGATCGGATTGCTAGGTATGAGATCGTCCTTTAATAAAACCTTATAAAAGGTCCTTAGGCTAGACAGCTTTCTGCTTTGGGTCCTTCTATCCAAGCCTTGGTTTTTAGAGAGATAGGCAAAATAAGAGCGAACATCTATCGGTTCTAATTCGTAGATCTCCAGTTGTTCTTGTTGGCAGAATTCAAAGAAGGATTTTAGATCCAAGAGATACGCATTCAAAGTGTTTTGAGAATAGTTCTTTTCCACCTGCAGGTATTGGTGAAATCTGCGGGCTGCGGAGTTCAATAGCTCCGAGGAAAATTCTGGAATTTTAACTGCGTATTCGCTCACTTAGTTCTCCGGAGATGGATCCCCGAAGAGTGGCCGGGGTTAGTTTAATTGTCGGAGGCTTTCGAAAAAAGGATCTGTCTTTCCCGGACCCAATCCGAGATTTTTTGTTTTACCTGGTTGAATAATTCCGGGAATTGAGAGATCTCTTCCTTATTAAAATTCGCTAGAACATGTCCTGAGGTAAGAGAACTGTCTCCAGGTTTTCCTACGCCGAACCGAAGACGATAGAAGTTCGGTGAACCTAGTTTTTCGATGATATCCCGCAGGCCGTTATGGCCACCATGCCCTCCGTTCTGTTTGAACTTCAATTTGGCAAAAGGAAAATCCACTTCGTCATGAATGACTAAGATATTTTCCGGAGGGATACCGTTCTTTCTGGCAAGTTCTGCGATGGCTCTCCCGGAAAGATTCATGAATTCGAGTGGTTTCAGGAAATGAAAGGAGATCCCATCCTTCTCTATTTTTCCCTTTTCTTCCTTAGAAGAAGAAGAGAACAAAACTCCCCAGTCCTTGGCCAGGTCGTCTAGGACTATAAAACCGATATTATGACGGTTCTTTTCGTATTTTGGTCCGGGATTTCCGAGACCCACTATTAAGAGTTTCAGGCTTGCCATGCTTGGAGGATCAGGTTTAGCATTTTTTCTGTGGCAAGTACCGCGGCAATCGTTTGATCGCTATGTACCCCTATCGTCTTGAAATTTTCTTCTTCGTGGTTTTCGGCAGCCTTGTTCCAGGTGATCATGGTTTCGACTAACGCGTCCGTTTTTCCGCCGGGAGGAATGCGAACTTCGTAATCCACGAGTCTAGGAATGGAGATATGCGCCTTTGCTGCGATATTCGTGAGCGCGGACATGAATGCGTCGTAACCACCGTCTCCCTCTCCTTCCTCAGAATACTGTTTGCCATTTAATTCCAAGGCAACGAATGCTTTGGGACGGATCCCAAGTCCTGAGTTGATCTTGCAATCTAGGATCTTTAGCGCAGACCTAGAACCGGAGGATCCGGATACGTCGGCGATAATAAAGGGGAGATCTTCGGGGGTGATCGTCTTATTCTTATCTCCGAGTTCGATCACCTTTGCTAAGACCTTCTTTTCGATCTCAGGAGAAAGTACAAGTCCGAGTTGTTTTAAATTTTCAGAGATGCTTGCCTTGCCGGCGAGTTTGCCTAGGGCATAGCTTCTTTTTCTTCCGAATCTTTCCGGAAGGATCGGATTTGCGTATAGATTCCCTTTTTTGTCCCCGTCCGCATGTACTCCTGCAGTTTGGGTGAATACATCTTCTCCCACTACCGGACGATTTGCCGAGATGCGTTTTCCGCTGAACACTTCCACGAGTCGGCTCGCTTCTGTGATCGCCTTTTCATCCACGCCTGTTGGAATTCCGGCCTTATCATGAAGTGCAGTGATCACAGCCTCCAAAGGGGAATTTCCGGCTCTTTCTCCCAAGCCGTTTACGCTAACGTGTAGGCCCTTCGCTCCTGCCTTGACTGCGAACAGACAATTGGCTACGGAGAGATCGTAATCATTATGACCATGGAATTCAAAATGCAGTTCGGGATATTTTTGGGTAAGTAGGGAAATTCCCTCGTATGTTTCTTCGGGAGATAAGACTCCCAATGTGTCCGGAAGAAAGATCTTTCCTAAAGGTTCCTTAGAAAGATGAGCCACGAAATCCAAAACATAGTCTTTGCTATTCAAGTATCCGTTGGACCAATCTTCTAAGTATACATTCACTTCGAGTCCGTTCTTCTTAGCATACGTAATGGTTTCGGAAACTTCTTCAAAGTGTTCTTGCGGAGATTTCTTGAGCTGGCCTTCCAAATGTTTCAGAGAGCCCTTGGTGAGAAGGTTGAGCGTTCTTGCTCCGGATGCCAGGATCCAATCCACACTTTTATGGGAATCCACAAAGCCCAGGATCTCGATCCGATTTCCTACGTTTTCGGAATTGGCCCATTCCATGATGCGACGAACGCTGTCCAATTCTCCCTCAGAGACTCTGGCAGAAGCGACCTCCACCCGATCCACTTTCAGGTTTTGCAGAAGGAATTTTGCAATATTCAATTTTTCGGATGCGGAGAAGCTTACACCTCTGGTCTGCTCTCCATCCCGAAGAGTCACATCCAGAATTTGCACCTTGGATCTTTCTTCCTTCATTTTAAATACTTCTTTAGATCTTCCGCGGAAGGGCCCATGATCTCGATCAGAGTGGATCCCGGATTTCCTATATTCAATCCTGCATCTTCTAGGACTTTTAGGAAGGAATGATTTCGGATATAATCCTCGGTCATTTTGCGCAGGACTCCTTCCCCAATCCCGTGGATCACCTCGACTAGGGTTTCCCCTTTCAAGAAAGCCTCTTGGATCTCTTTGTCTAGGACCCGATACGCTTCTTCGAATCTCATCTTGCGGATATAAATTGTTCTCGGACCTTTCGTATTTCTTCCGGAACCTTTATCTCTCGGCATCCTGAGACCATCCTAGTCGGACCAGCCTCCGCGAAAACAAAGAAATTGGATTTTTGCTTTCCCTTTACGGACCCCATGATAGAGTTTCCTTTCTTAAAACCTGGAAAAAGGCCGGAAGGTTGGCAGAAGAATTAGAACGCAAAATTCCCCGGAACACGGATAAGAGAAGAGCAGCAATCTGCGGAGGAACTCTCGGCAGAGAAAATCGCTACTATATCCGTGGACAAGTCGTGGACATAGGTATCACAGAAGAAATGACGGACCCGAAAGATTGGGATCTGTTCACCGGGTTGTACAAGGGACAGGAAAAGGAGATCACTCCTTTTCTGGACTATGGTCTCGAGTCAGTGCGTAAGCCAATCCTTCTCGCAGAGATTGTGGATGGTTCGGGTAAAGTGCTGCATAGATCTCCGGAGATCCGAGGAGACGAGAGCGGTTTCTTCTTTCATGAGTTTACGTTTCCGCTTCCACCGGGAAATTATCAGTTCCATATCCATTTTCTAAAGCCGGATTCATACAGACAGTTCGGAAAGGACCTGGCTTATTTAAATACTCCCGGAAAACATGAGTTAGTCTCCCAAAGCCTGATCGGAAAAGGAGCCTTGCGTATCCTTTCCGAAGAATATTCGGGACTCGTTACCACTTCCGATATCGACCAAACATATTTGGCGACGGATATCCATTCCAATAAGGGAAAGATCTCCACGCTGTTCGAGACTTCCGAGCAGAAGCTTCCTTTGCCGGGGATGCCCATACTATTCAGAGAGTTGAGAGAAAATACGAACGATTCTCCTTTGTGTTTTATCTCCGCTAGTCCTCATTTTTTCAGAAGAACGCTTCTTTCCACGTTCCGTGCCCAGCAAGTAAGAACGGAATCCCTTCACTTGAAATATTTGGAAGGAACGATCAAAGGAATGGTAGATAAGTTCTGGGATACCTTATCTCATCCTACTCGCTTCTTAACGGAAGGTCTTTGGGGAGCCTTAGAAAGAGTTCGTAAGTTTGCAGGATCTTCTTTTCAGAGTCTATTCGATCAGTTGGCGTATAAGCTCACCATTCTTCTGCGAGATAGGATCTACCTGCCTACAAATTCCAAAGAGATCCTAATGGGAGATAATACGGAAAGCGATTATCTTATCTTTATCCTTTACCAGATCATTTTAACCGGGGCTCTCCAAGGAAAAGAACTAGAGGATTATCTCTACAAATTGAATTTCTTGGGAAGAGACGCAATTACTCGGGACAATGCGAAGCTCATCCGAGAGCTCGCCGAAGAGAACAGAAGAATTCACGGAGATATCAATCCTGTCGAACTGGTACTTGTGAATAAGACGGAACTTGGACCTTCTTCCGAAGAAATGCAATGGAATGTGAGAGGAGCTCTTCCTACCGGTATCGATCCTTGGAAAATATCGGAGCTGAAACCTTATCTTCCGACAGACGGGGCTCTCGGGTTTGCGCTTATCCTGGTCGAAAAAGAGATTTTGGATCTTTCTTCCGTTCTTAAGATCGCGGGAGAAATGGCAGGCCAATGGTTCGAAGGAAAAGTCATCGATTCCGATTTTCTGCTAGAGCTCGCAAATAAGTTGGAATTGCCGAAAGAGGCTCAACCGATCCATAAGAAATTTGTAAAGACCTTGAAAGAAGTCCTAGAGACTTAGGACTTCTTCTTTTCTATTCTCTTTTTATAAATTATAAATCCTAGAACTACTAGAATAAGGGTCGTGGTCGCGATCCTGTTATAGAGAGAAAGGAATTCCAATACCTTCTCCCAGTGGCTTCCCAAATAAAAGCCTCCATAGATCAATATTCCGCACCATAAGAGAACCGCTATGGAAAAATAAGAAAAGAAGATTGCTGGTCTCATTTCCGTCATTCCGGCTACGATGGAAACGAAGAATCGTATTCCTGCAGAAAAACGGGAGAAGATCACCACGAGCACACTATTTCTGGAAAACCAATCCAAGGTTTTTTGGATGGACTCCTCGTCATATAATTCCGATTTGAAAGGGAATTCCTTTGTCTTTAACCAATCCAAAACCTTATGGCCGAAGGAATACATGAGCCAAGCTCCAGCAAGGTTCCCGAATAAGGTGCTAGTGGTTAACTCCCAGAAACCGATACTTCCTCTTGCAAGTAAGAATCCTCCAAACACGGTAACTGTGTCGCCCGGCCAAGGGGGAAAAACGTTTTCGGTTAGATTAGAGAAGGCGAAGAAGAACCAAACCAGAGCGCTTGGCAGACCGGCGACCCAATCCAAAAGGATCTGGATGTACGAATCGAATCCGGTAAATTGCATTTAAAAAGGATTGTCAAGGTGGGAGCGCTGGATTCAACTAAATTTCGTGGAATCTCCTAGTTTCTCGTTCAAGCGAATTCTTGCTCTTCTTCTTTTACTCATTTTGAATGTTCCTCTCTTTTCTCAGGAACAAACGATTCCAGAATTGCCGGTCTTAGATCCTGTAAAACCCCAAAAGCAAGACAGGCCAAAGCCTAGGATCTTTCGTTACAATCGACTTACGATCCAAGAAGATCCGTACAAGGCCCCTTCTTCCATTCCGAGGGATTTTGTTCCTCCCCAAAACAGTACTTTATTATTTTCTACTGAATTGAAATCGGACCGATTGCTGGAGAATAAGGAATCCATCGTGGTTTTCAAGAGTACCTTCTCCAAGCAAGTTCTCGAGACTTACTATGAGATCCTGATCTTCAACTTGAATCATAAGATCCTACAAAACCAAAAGACGGACGCAAAGAGTTTGTACTTAGTGGAAGTATTCGGTCGGAAAACCGTCGCAATCTCCATCGTTCCAAACGAGAACGGTTCCTTGGTGAAATTATTCCACAGAACCTCCGGAGGCTTCTAATGGCAGAAAAGGACGGAATGGACGCAACGAACAGAAAGGTGTTCAATATCATTCTGGGGATTTTTTGTCTAGGAGCGGCTGCCCTTCTATTTGTGGTCTTACGACCTTATTTCTATTCCGCTCTGGTGGCTCTGATCCTCTATCTTGCAACTCGCAAGCAGTACAAGCAGCTGAGAAGGCTTATCGGGCCTCGTTTTGAATCATTTGCTCCTTGGATCATGATAGGCTCCGTATGTATGATCGTTCTTCTGCCTTCTTATTTTATGATCCGGACATTGATCGAGGAATCCCTTTCCATCCTATTCAAGATCCGTATCTCTCTTTCTGAGGATAAGATCATAGATACGATGATGAACCTGAATATCTTAACGGATCTAGTCACCGATAACCCTTTCTTTTGGGTGAAATTGCCGGAGATCTACGGAGAATTCGCTCGGAACTATATAGATATACTGAACTTGGACAGCTTGTATGCGGTCTTAAGCAATGCTTCTTCCTTTATCCTAGGCTCCATCGATCTTCCTGCAGGGATTATCATGAATCTATTCTTCTCGGTCCTGCTCTTATTCTTCTTCTACCAAGACGGAAGAAAGATGGAGCGTTTTATCTTGGACAATCTCCCCTTCTCCGCAGAAGTAGAGGAGCAGGTAGGAAGAAAGATCGCCGCCGCTGTACAAACTGTATTTAAAGGAAATCTAATTGTTTCGATCCTGCAAGGTGCCGGGATCTATATTCTCTTGCTATTCGCAAAGATCTCGAACCCGTTCTTGTACGCGAGTCTCGCTGCTTTCTTCTCTTTGATTCCTGTGATCGGAACCTCTGTAGTTTGGCTTCCGATCGGGCTTTATTTAATGTTCATCGAGAACAATATGTTAGGCGCGAGTTTCTTCATGATCATGGGGCTCACCTTATACCTTGTTCTGGAGAATGTGGTAAAACCCAAGATGTTGGATAAGAAGTTACGCATTCATCCTCTTCTGATCTTTCTCTCCTTGATCGGAGGGATCCAGGAATTCGGGATCATGGGACTCGTGCTCGGACCGGTGGCAGTGACCATGGTAGTAATCCTTTGGGATTTCTGGAAATTGTACAGAAAAGATTTTTTTACCAGCTAAGATCCGATGGAAGAAAGCAAACCTCTTTCCGTTTCGGAAGTAAATTCCATTATCAAGCAACTATTGACCGGGCCGGAGATCCTGAGAAATATCTGTGTCCAGGGAGAGGTCTCGAATTATTCCAAATCCCACCAAGGGCATATTTATTTTAATCTAAAAGATCCGAAATCCCTGATCGCCTGTACTTTCTTTTCCTATAGCAACGGAAAGTATAAGGGCAAACCGATCGAGAACGGAATGGAGATCAAGGCGTTCGGAACGATTTCCGTTTATGAGCCTAGAGGACAGTATAATTTAAATATTTCTAAAGTAGAAGAACTTGGACAAGGGGATCTTCTTCTTCAAGTGGAAGCTCTCAAAAGAAAGCTTGCCGCTCAGGGAGTATTCGACCTGGAAAGAAAGAGAAGACTACCGGCATTTCCCTGGAGGATCGGAGTCGCTACCTCTCCTACCGGAGCCGCGATCGAAGATATCATTCGGATCGCAAAGCAAAGGTTTCCTAAGATCGATATTCTCATCTCTCCCTGCTTGGTACAAGGGGATGATGCACCCGATTCCATCGTGAGTGCGATCCGACAATTGAACGATCCTAAATGGGATGTGGATCTGATTATTGCCGGACGAGGCGGAGGGAGCTACGAGGATCTCATGGCCTTCAATGAGGAGAAAGTGGTACTCGCATTCGCGGAGTCCAGGGTCCCGATTATTTCTGCAGTGGGTCACCAGATCGATTCTGTACTTTCGGATCTGGCAGCAGACCATTTTGCTCCCACACCCACTGCCGCAGCGGAAATGTCTGTGCCTGAAATGGAAGTGGTCGAATCCGAACTTTCGGAAATCGAGATCCGTTTGCGTACTGCTCTCCAGAACCGGGCTATGAACCTAAAGGAGAAGCTGCGCATCCTTACGAATAAAAAGGCATTTATAGAACCTAGATCCATGCTGAATGATCGGATATTGCAGCTAGATGAAATTAATTCCCGCATCCTCCTCTTGGGAAAGAACTATATCATGACTGCGCGGAATCGCTTTACTCCTATTTCGAGCGGGCTTTTGGCTTCCTTTAAATCCCATTTGGAAAGAAAGAGAAAAGAGTTCCAACTTCTCGCAGGAAAGGTGGACGGATTTTCTCCGTTGGGAACCTTAAAGAGAGGATATTCCGTGGTTCGAAAGAAAGGAAAAAAAGTCGTTACTTCTCCGACCCAATTAGAGAAAGAGGAAGAACTCGAGGTCATTTTGGCGGAAGGAAGGATCCGAGTCTCATACCAGGGTGAAATCAAATGACAAAGAAGACGGAAATCAGCTTCGAGCAGGCATTAACCGAACTAGAACAAATCGCCGAGAATTTGGAAAGAGGACAATTGACCCTGGAAGAGAGTATCAAGTCCTATGAGAGAGGAATGGAGTTAAAGACCATCTGCCAATCCATTCTCGCTGAGGCAGAAGGAAAGATAGAGTATCTTTCCAAGGCAGGCTCCGGAGAGACCCAAAAGAAAACGGCCAGTCCAAAATCGGAAACTTCTTCTAGAGCTGCTACTCCCCCACCTGCCGACGAAGAACTTTTCTAAAAGGATCTTTATATGCCTCGATCTAACCGGTTGCTAAAGAGAAACTTCAGCGCATAGATCGAGGCAAATTCAATATTTCTAAATTAAATCCCCGCTTCTTTCGTTAACGAGTCGTATATATAACCGTGAGAGGAAATTACGATCGGAAAGAATATAACGAATAGCACGAGAGCGATCAGATATCTTAAATACATGCTGATCATTCCTGCGATCCAGCCGAGTACAATTCCTCCTATAGCGATCGAGATTACTAACAGAAGGGAACCCAAGAAGATGGTCCATTTTTTTCCGTAAGTGATATCGTTGCTTTTCTTGATCGCTTGGCTGGGTTCCAGGCCTTTATCGAGCAATAGAAAGAGGGCTTGTCCCCAAGAGATACCGATCACCATTGCAGGGATGATCAGAAAGATCAGTCCAGCGGAGACCCCTACTGAGATCAGGCCATATGTGAGAAAGAATTCTCCCATATATTTTCTGTTTCCGGCATCGAATATATCTGTCGGAGATACGCTTTCCCCTTTTCCTATCTTGATCGGCAAATAATAGAATAAACCGATCGTAGTTCCGACGTTAAAGTAAGGGATCCATAGAGTAAGGATCCAAAGAATAAACGCTACAAATAAGGTCAGGAAATTCTTTAATCCCAACGCAATGCTGTTCTTGATAATTCCCTCGATAGTCAGTCTTCCATCCATCTTTGTCTCTCCTTTTGAGATTTTGAAGTCGGAAAGATAATGAATATTACTCAGGTGTCAATTATTTATTAGCCGAAAATTCTTTAATCTTAGTTCACGCTTAGGGTAAAAGAACCTGCATTCGTAACCGGAACGACTAAGCAGCGGGTGCTACCGTTAGTTGTGCTTACCCCGGAATACGATTCCGTCCCTACATTCTCGCTCCGAAACTCAACCCCACTGAAATCTGTTGGGATCAAGGAAACATCCTCCGATCCGATCCAGAGGTCCGCTTCTCCAGTGGTGAAAGTCACGTTGAACGTGTTGCTAGAACCGTTTCCGGTAAAAAGAAAGAAGTAATAGTAATAACTTAAGCCAGTGAAGGTGGTAGTCCCCCCTACACTGATCGCGTATGAACTGATGGTAGAATCAGAACATCCTCCTGTGGGAACAGGAGTAAATGTGGAACCGTAGGCAGAATACAATAAGGAAGCAGCGGAACTATCGTCCGTGCTTGTGTTCCCGGTTGTATGACAGGCCATGGAGAGGAGAAGCACTAGGACAAAAACTGTAGCTTTGGTTTTGAGTATAAATTTCATTTAGAAGGTATAGCCTCCTTATTAGAAACCCGGTTCCTAGGGTTTCGTTCCTAAAATATTCTATTCGGCGGATGAAATTGGAAAATTTGAGCAAAATCCTTCCGCCCCCAGAATCGGGGTTGGTTTCTATATTTCGAATGCAAGTAACTTCCAATATCACCTCCTTAAGGGATGAAAATCGCAACGGGATGTAAACTTCCGTTCATTAAATATTCATAATGAAACAATAAATAGATAAAATGGAAATTGTAATCCTTTTTTTGAAAAGTTATTTGTCGATCTGATCCAATTTCGTCGAATGTCCTGCTAAGAGAGGTATTAAAAATTTGAAATATAAAATCGCCTTATTTCGTTTATTAAGCGCAATTGTTTTTGCATCGTTTCTTGGATGCAAATCCCATCACAGTAGCAATATGCTAGGGTTGCTGTTACTTGACTCTAATTCTTCCGGCGGTGGCAGTAAAGGTTTTGTGACTGGCCAAGCTGCTTCGGTTGCGATAGGCCAGAATAATTTTACAACTGGTGTCGAAAATAACGACGGATCAGGAACGACGATTGCAGCCGCAGGCGTTTCCTTATCTTCCGTAGGAAATGCTTGCAGTTCAGTTGGTCCGAGAGGAGCTTCTCTCTATGCGAATGGTGTTCTCTTCGTTCCGGACACTGGGAATTGCAGAACCCTGGCCTTCAATTCCGTTCCTAGTTCAAATTATCCGACTGCGAATTTCGTAATCGGACAAGCGGATGGGACGAGTTATGCAAGTGTTGCTAGTGCAACCGTTTCTGTTAAACCGGTAGATATTGCAACCGATGGTACTAAGCTTCTGATCGGCGATCAAAGTGCGAATCGTGTACTCGTATATAATACTTTTCCGACGGCTAGTAACGCTTCCGCCGACGTCGTGATTGGGCAGTCAAATTCTACCAGTACTACCACTGGAACTACATCTCAAAGTACGTTTCGACTGCATGCAGGTGGTCTTACTGTTTCTTCCGGAGGAAAAGTCCTAGTTTCGGACAATACTCGTTGCGGTGTATTGATTTGGAATTCCATTCCAACTGCCAATGCGACTAACGCAAACCTTGTGCTGGCAAAAACGAATTTTACTAACGTTTTTGCAGGGTATGATTTAGCTAGTTGTTTAAATAATGTCGGAGTTTGGACAAACGGTACGAAAGTGCTAGTGGCGGATACAGGAAATCATCGAGTATTGGTTTGGAATTCCTTTCCCACATCTAATGGGCAGTCAGCTAATTTAGTATTAGGTACTACTAGTACTACCTCACCGGCATCCGGTTCTGGAAACAATCTGATGAATGGCCCTACCTTTGTTACTTCCGACGGAACT
This sequence comes from Leptospira langatensis, assembly GCF_004770615.1. Classification (NCBI taxonomy): domain Bacteria; kingdom Pseudomonadati; phylum Spirochaetota; class Leptospiria; order Leptospirales; family Leptospiraceae; genus Leptospira; species Leptospira langatensis. The sequence continues at coordinate 257,901 of NZ_RQER01000002.1, read as the reverse complement.
CGGATCTTCGTAACCGACTCCGGAAATAACAGAGTCCTCATTTGGAACTCTTGGCCGACTACAAGCGGCGCCGCAGCGGATGCTGTCCTTGGACAGTCTGGCTTCAGTGGAACGAGCGCAAATACAACCGCGACAGGACTCAGCAATCCGCAAGGGGTTGCCCTTATTAATTCAAATCAGCTCATCGTAACGGATACTGGGAATTACCGACACCTGATCTATAACGCGCAGTGATCTGAGAATCCCGAATATTCTCTAGGGTTTCTTTTAGAAATAAAAAGCCCTAGAGTTTACTGCTCCTTATTCTTTCAAGATAGGAGCCTTGAATTTTACGGATCTTCTTTTTCGATCAGAAATTCCCCTTCTTCTTTCTTTCATCGAAAGGCTTTCTCTTCTCAAATGTTCGTTTGATTACGAAATCGAAAATTTTTTCAAAAAGGACTACACAAATGTGGGGAATTAGGGTCTAATAAAAAGACCCTTACGGATCTATTTTTATAAGGCTGGAAGATGCGAAAGGAGTTGGCTCCCCCTGCAGGGCTCGAACCTGCGACCCAGTGATTAACAGTCACTTGCTCTACCGACTGAGCTAAAGGGGAGTATCGCGGTAGCAGAATCCAGTTTTTAGAAATGAGGCGAGCTGGCAATGAAAAATCTTCGAGACATAGGCATTTTTCAAATCGGCTCGCGCACAGAAATTTCCCTGAAAACAGAACCCCTTTGGAAAAAGTGCTATGGGAAAATTTGAAAGCTATAGTAGCGTGACATAATCCAAAAACGCACTATATTTTGCCGGAGTTTCATTGAGGAGCATGCTATGAAGCTAAATAGACATTTCACTTCACCAGATACGGGATTTTCCAAGGAATTGAATTGGGTAAAACGGAATTCTAAGATTTCGAACCCTGACGGTTCTGTCGTTTTCGAAGCCAAGGACATACTTGTTCCCGACCAATGGTCTCAAGTTGCCGTCGATATCCTCGCTCAGAAGTACTTCCGACGCAAAGGAGTGCCTAAATACTTAAAAAAAGTAGATGAAAAAGGCATTCCGGAATGGTTACAACGCTCCGAGCCTGACCAAGAGAAACTCACTTCCCTGAAGCAAGAGGATCGCTTTGGCGGAGAGACATCCGCTCTAGAAGTATTCCATCGTTTGGCTGGTTGCTGGACGTATTGGGGATACAAGTACGGTTACTTCTCCGATGAGGAAAGCGCTAAAATCTTCTACGACGAAGTCGTACATATGCTCGCATCTCAAATGGCTGCTCCTAACTCCCCTCAGTGGTTCAATACCGGTCTGCATTGGGCGTACGGGATCGACGGCAAATCCCAAGGACATTTCTATGTGGATCCAACCAGTGGCAAACTAGTGAAGTCTGCTTCTGCTTATGAGCACCCACAACCTCATGCTTGTTTTATCCAAAGTGTGGACGATGATCTAGTGAACGAAGGCGGTATTATGGACCTTTGGGTCCGTGAGGCTCGTCTCTTCAAATACGGTTCCGGAACGGGAACCAACTTCTCCAACCTGAGAGCGGAAAACGAATCCCTTTCCGGCGGAGGAAAAAGCTCCGGTTTGATGAGCTTCTTAAAGATCGGAGATCGCGCCGCAGGTGCGATCAAATCCGGAGGAACCACTCGCCGCGCCGCTAAGATGGTTTGCTTGGATGTGGATCATCCCGATATCGATCGTTTCGTAGACTGGAAAGTAGAAGAAGAGAAGAAGGTAGCTTCTCTTGTGACAGGTTCCATTCTGAACAATCGCCATCTAAATGCGATCATGAAGGCTTGCTATGAGATGGAAGGTGTAGAGCGTTTCGAGCCTACTAAGAACCAGGCTCTCAAAAAACAGATCCAAGAGGCAAAGAGAGTCCTTATCCCTGATAATTATATCAAGAGAGTGATCGATCTTGCGAAGCAAGGATACAAAGAGATCCTGTTCGAAGAGCTGACTACTGACTGGCAATCCGAAGCATATAACACTGTTTCCGGTCAGAACAGCAATAACTCAGTTCGCCTTCCGAATGAGTTCATGAATGCGGTAGAGCAAGACCTACCTTGGCATTTATTTAATAGAACGGAAAAAGAAAAGGCTCATAAGGAGAAGAGATCTCCTAAGCCTTCTAAAACGATCCGCGCTAGAGAGCTTTGGGATAGAATTTCCTTTGCTGCTTGGGCTTCTGCGGATCCGGGAACTCAGTATCATACAACCATTAACGAATGGCATACCTGTCCGGAAGACGGAGCGATCAATGCTTCTAACCCATGTTCCGAATACATGTTCTTGGACAATACGGCTTGTAACCTGGCTTCTGCAAACCTGCAGAAATTCATCGATCCGGAAACGCTTGTTTTCGACGTAGAGGGTTTCCGTTATCTTTGCAGACTTTGGACTGTGATCCTCGAGATCTCCGTGACTATGGCTCAATTCCCTTCCAGAGAGATTGCAGAGCTTTCTTATAAATTCCGTACCCTTGGATTAGGGTATGCGAACCTCGGTTCCGCTCTCATGATCATGGGAATTCCTTATGATTCTAAGGAAGCGATGTCTATCACTGGTGCAATCACTGCGATCATGCATATGACTGCTTACGCTACTTCTGCAGAAATGGCGAAGGAACTCGGACCTTTCTCTGGTTACGAAAAGAATAAGAAGCATATGCTTCGTGTGATCCGTAACCACAAAAGAGCTTCTTATAATGTTCCTTCCGAGGATTATGAAGGACTGACCATCAAGCCTGTGGGGATCGATCCTGCATTCTGTCCTTCTTATCTTTTGAAAGCGGCGCAAGAGGATTCCGACAAGGCTCTAAGTCTAGGAGAAGCCCACGGATATAGAAACGCTCAAGTAACCGTGATCGCTCCTACTGGAACCATCGGTCTCGTAATGGATTGCGATACGACAGGGATCGAGCCTGACTTCGCTCTTGTTAAATTCAAGAAGCTGGCCGGAGGCGGATACTTCAAGATCATCAACCAATCCGTTCCATTGGCGCTTCGTAAATTAGGATATTCTCCTTCCGAGATCGAATCGATCGTGAATTATTGCAAGGGACATGCCACTCTGAACGGAGCTCCGGTCATCAATACCCAAAGCCTGAAAGAGAAAGGGTTCACGAACGAGATCCTGGAGAAGGTGGAATCTTCCCTTCCTTACGCGTTTGATATCAATTTTGCATTCAACAAATTCAATTTGGGAGAGGACTTCTTACAAAAGAATTTGGGGATCGCAAAAGAGACCTATGATTCCTTTGCATTCAATCTGTTGGAGCATCTCGGATTCTCTAAGGACGAGATCAATAAAGCCAACGATTATGTTTGCGGAACCATGACTATTGAGAATGCACCTTACTTAAAAGAGAAAGATTATCCTGTATTCGATTGCGCGAACAAGTGCGGAAAATACGGAAAACGTTATCTTTCCTACGAATCCCATATTCGTACAATGGCAGCGGCTCAACCTTTTATCAGCGGTGCGATCTCCAAGACCATCAACCTTCCGGAAGATGCAACTATCGAAGATATCAAGAACGCTTACTATATCTCTTGGAAGATGATGGTGAAAGCGAACGCTCTCTACCGTGACGGATCCAAACTTTCCCAACCGTTGAATTCCGTAATGGAACTTCTGAACGGGATCGAGTTAGAAGAACAAGAGGAGATCGCAGAAGCTGCGGTTGCCAAGGATCCTGCTCAGTTTGCGGAGAAGATCGTATACAAATACATCTCTCATAGACGCAAGCTTCCGAACCGACGCGCCGGTTATACCCAGAAAGCAGTTGTGGGTGGACATAAGGTCTACTTGAGAACCGGTGAGTATGAGGACGGACAACTCGGGGAGATCTTCGTGGATATGCATAAGGAAGGAGCTGCATTCAGAAGTTTGATGAATGCATTTGCGATTTCCGTATCTCTTGGATTGCAACATGGAGTTCCTTTAGAAGAGTTCGTGGATGCATTTACATTCTTCAAGTTCGAGCCGAACGGTATCGTGACCGGAAACAAACATATCAAAATGAGCACTTCCGTGATCGATTTCATTTTCAGGGAATTGGCAATCACTTACCTCGGAAGATACGATCTGGGCCAAGTAGCACCGGAAGATCTAAGAGGAGACGAGATCGGATCCAGAAAATCCTCTGAATCGATCCAACCTAAGCCTGCTACTTCTGCAACTCAGACTGCGGCTCCTTCTGTAGAGACAGTTCCTCAATTAGAGCCTGAGACAATTTCCTACTCTCAGATGATGAGGACGGAAAAACCGACTTCTGGGATTGCACTGATGGAAGAGATCAAGCTTGCGAGGATCAAAGGTTATACTGGAGACTCTTGCACAGAGTGCGGATCCTTCGAGATGGTTCGTAACGGTTCCTGCTTGAAATGTATGTCTTGCGGTGCGACTACCGGTTGCTCCTGAAAGAAAGCATTTGGTTTAGAAAATAGAGACTTTAGGAAGAAGGAAGTTCCCTACTTCCTAAAGATCCAAAACTTTTAAATGCAAAATAAAAAGCCCGAGGTGGTAAATAACCTTGGGCTTTTATTTTCTAAGGCTTACTTGATACTTTAGCTCTTTGATAGAAAAGTGTGGAATTAGAATAAAAGAATAGAGCTGTTAAACGATCGATCATCGAATTTAGGATCGATTAATTAACTTAGAAAGCGATTTCTATTAGATTAAGTAGCTTGTACCTGATGAGATCAATTCTAAGGGATCAGCCCGCCATTGGGAGGACCAGCCGGGCCGTTTAATCCAGGGATCTTGACTTCGGGTCTTTGCACAAGTCCGGTGATCGGAACGCATTTTCCGCCCCCGCTCTTTTCTAACAGGGCAAGCATTCCTGCAATATCCTCTCTTTCCGTTGCGAAGTCCCTTTCTAACTCGAAGCAGATCCTAAGATTCAACTGGGAATAAGCAAAGTTGTCAGCGAGTCTTAAATTTCCGTGCAGATCCAATCTTCCGATAGAGGTATCTATCAGAAATTCCTCAAATTCCAGATTTCCTTGATCTAACTTGGAAGTAATGAGTATCTTATTGATCCTGAAGTTCTCTATCTTTCCTAAAAGAGGAAGCTCCGGCATTCCAGGCAAGAATCCCCTACTTCCTTCCGGCATTTTTAGGGAAAAGGAACCGCTGTATCTGCTAGCAGGAACAACGAGTGAGTCTATCTTGAGATGTCCCTCTAACGCGTCTATTGTCCCAACTTGTTCTCCGTCGTATTCTACCTTGATCCCGCTGATGTCAAAATCCCCGTTGATCTTCTTACGGATCAAAGAAAGGAGTCCGGCCTGGATCTCTGCCTTATTTGCTCTCATTCGAAAGCTTTGGCCCATGATCTCAAGTGATTTAACCGAAACCTCTCCGAGAAGAACGGAAACGGAAAGCTCCCTGAAAAATACCATGCTTGGTTGATTGGAGGAAGAATTCAATACCTGGCGAACTATATTCTCGTAAGGAAATAATAAGATCAGAAACAGAAGAAAGGAAATAAATCCGGATCCGACTAGGATCAACTTTTGTTTGATGGAAAATCTGGGAACTTCCTCTTCCGAGTCTTCCGGAGGAAGATCCTCCAATTCCATGGTCAGGAACTCTTCTTCCTCGTTAGAGATAATCTCTTCCTCTTCTATGTTTTTCTGACGAGGCATATCTATTTTCCAACCACGCTATAAGCCGCTATTTTCATACTTACGTCGTACGTATTCCTATCTTGGTACGGTTTGTTCGTCTGAAAGTATTCCACTCTGGCATTTACCTTATTGCCCTTATCTATATCATATAGAACTGCGAGCATAGTCTCGAGCGGTACTCCTCTGAAGCTTACATCGAATACGATGACCTGGTATTTACCTTTGTCGATCTGTTTTGCAGGGACCGGCCTCATCGTGGAGATCCTATCCTTGACCCCGTGCTCCATAAAGATCCTTTCCAACTTTGCGGAGAATTCACTTTGGTCTCTTTCTCCACTGTTTACGTTTTCCAAGGAATGGAAGTACAGATATTCCGATATGATCTTATCTAATTTCACGATCATTCCGGGAGTATCGTTGACTCTTTCTCCCAGTTCGGATCTCATCTTGTACACCTTGCGGATGGCTAAGAAGATCAATACAAAGGCAAGCAATCCTGCCGCGACTAATATGAGTAAACGTTCTCTAGGTTCTAATTTCTGCCACATAAAGAGTTGGTCCTTACTCGGATTCTCCGGTTTTGGACGCTACCTCCATTTTAATGGTGAAAGAGACCTTGTAGGTTTTTAAGCCGTAATTCGATCTATTGTTTTCCAAGCTGATCTTCTTGAACATCTGGGATTTTTCCAAGGATCTTTGGATCACTCCTATCTCGGAGATCTCGTTCACGGAACCCTGGATAGAAACCGTTCCATTATCGTACGTAATATTTTGGAATAAGAAAGCTTGCATTCCTGGATCCGGGAAATTTAAGGAAATCTCATGAAGCACATCTAACACGGTCGGCTTGGAAAGATATTTGCGATATAGTTCCGTCTTGCGCTTTGCTCCATCCCTTAGGCCTTTTGCATAATCCAAGGGGTCGCTATCCATAGGGACACTAGAGCCGGTTCCGGAACGGACCTTGTCAGCCAGAACCTTGTTTGCTGCATTGAGCTTTTTTCGATCGGAGAAGATCCCTAAGAAGAATACTCCGATCAAAAGAAAGATCGAGACCCCGGAGAGGATCATATGCGGTTTGAATGCGGAAAGATCGAATAAATTCTTGTTCAGCTTCTTTACATAAGGAGTTTCTAAGAAATCTATTTTAGCTTTCTTAGAAAGCACCAGCTGATGGGCCATTCCGAAAGCTGTAGCGAATCTATCCGGATCGGGAGAAAGAAAATCATATCTTCTTGCTTGGACTCCTAAATCCTCTCCTAAGAAAGATTCCAGATCTCTGACCTTACTTCCTTCGCCAGAAAGATAGATCGCTTCCGGTCTTTCCGTTTCCTCTAAGGAAAGAAAACTTCTTCTTACTTCTTCGCTTAATGCCAAGAAGAATTCCTGAGCGATCCCGAATGCCTTTTTGATATCCGCTACTTTTAGTTTGTATTCTTTTGCGAATAAGTTCAGGCCATCTTCCGGAGAATGAAACGGTTCGAATTGTATGCTGGTCTTAAGTGCTTCCGCTTTGTCCTTAGAGATCTTAAGACCCTTTGCGATCTCTTCTGTAAGAGTCTCTCCGCCTAAGGATAGAAAACGAGTATGCGCGATCTTTCCATCCTTACTCACGTTTAAGATCGTCCTCTTTCCGCCTATATCGAGCTGAGCCACATTCGAAAAAGGGATTTCCTTTCCTAGATGCTTCGGAATGAGAGAGCCCAGGCAGACTGAATCCACAAAGATCCCGCGAAATACCATGGTAGATTCTAGAAAAGGAGAAGCTAACGTATCAAACTCGGAATGATGCGCGGTGTATGTGATTACATCCGACTTGTCCTGGTCGATCCTCCAAACGGAGCCTAAGACCTCCACAGTTTCCATAGGGAAAGGAACCCTGCTCTCCACTTCGAAAGGAATGACTTCTTTTACGGCTTTCTCTGTGGTAAGAGGAATGGAGATCTCTCTCACAAACAATCTGTCCAGCGAAAGAGAAAGTACAAGTGCATTCTCTCCTGGAAAGTATGTATTCAAGAATCGGAGTATATTGGTCTCGTACTCCTTTTCTTCCATTTTAGAGATAGGCATGCTTTCGGATCTTAATAGAGTCAGATTGCCCGCAACTCTTTGGAACAAAGCTCCTTTGATGGAGGTCGTTCCATAATCCACAGCTAGGAATTTTTCGTATAAGAACATTAATCTTCTCTATAATATAGCATGATGTTATTTGTCAGATCAAAAATACCGGTGATCCGTCGGACGACTTTCTTTCCGACTAGGACGTCTGCGTTCTTGTTTTGATTCGAGTTCAGTCCCACTTCCCCGACGGCGGTAATTCTGTATATTTCCCCTTTGGATTTGATCCTTCCGCCGGAGACATCGGTTCCCTCACCCGCCAGTTCTTTGTAAAGAGAGAGACCACCCACAGAAGGAACCTGGAATTCGGGAACGGTTTCCAGATCCTTGGTCTCCTTCAGGTAACCGCCTTTCTTGATTTTCAATTTCATGATCTGCAGAGCGGCCTGACGGGTCATAAAATCGGATAGAGACATTAAAACGAAGTACGGCGCGGCGTTCAAGTTGATTCTATCGTCGTAGTTCCTCTGGAAAGGGACGAAGGCGGTAAAATTATTGGCCACCACAAAGTCCGCATCCGTAACTAGGCTCTTCTCCTCGTCTGTCATGAAATCCTTGGAGTTTTTCTCATCATAGTCGGGCGGCTTCTGGGAGCCATAAACGATCTTAGGATCGAAACCCTTGACGGAGGTGAGTTCGGAGAGAGAATACAGGTACCCGTTCTTGATCTTACGAGGGGGGATCAACTTTTCGTAATACGGCGCCTCCGCATTTCCCTGGCTATCGTCGTCCAGCCAATCTATAAGAGGATTCAAGATATCTCGTTTTAATCCCAATCTTTCCAAAAGCCTTTGGGCCATCTCTTGGTTTCTTAAATTGATATCTTTGGTATCGGTATTGAAGACTGCGTTGAGATTTATTTTTCCGTCTTCGCCCTGCAGTTTATAATAGATAAAGCCTCCGCCCAGAGGGACCGGAGGTGGATTCAGACCGATCCCAGATTGGTAGAGCTGCTCTTCCGGAATCTTCCGCAAGGCTCCTAGCCCTCCTTGGAATCCCGCTTTTGCAAGAAGAAGGGCTCGAAATCCCGACATCTCTCCTTGAGAGATCTTATATTCGGATACGGAACGGTCCGCAAAGTCCAAGGTAGTCATGATTGCAGCGACTCCCACTCCGAAGACTAAGAGCATGACTACGGCTCCCCTTCGTCTAGAAAGTCTTGTTCCTCTCATTCCTAAACCCTTGGATGAATTCATTTGATGAGTATCCCCGGGAAGGCCAAGGTCTCGAATCTTCTTTCCTTGGAGCCCATATTTGCAATGAGTTCGATCCGGATCAGACGAGGAATATTCTTGGATTCTCTTGAATCCCACTCGTCCTCCCATTTGGTCCCTGTGCGAGAGAATTTGAAGGACATGCTTTTTACATTATCCAGTAGCTCGTATTCCAAGCCGCCGGCAAAAGGATACTTGTCTACGATCTCATCCTCTCTTCGTACCAGGGTAAAAAAATCGGAGTCGGAGCCTTCTTTCCTTCGTAAGAAGTATTCTACCTCTCTAACTTCAGGTAGTGCTGTTTCTTCTGAATTCGGATGTACCGCGGCAAATACTAGGAACTGGTCGTTCGTACTTTCTCCGGGATGCTTTTTCCCGTCTTCCGATTTTCGATCCTTTCTACTTACGAATACAAGTCTCTTCTCGGATTGAAAATAGAATGCCATGGACAATGTGCTTCTGATATTTTCGATCGCAGAGATTGCCTTTTCTCGTTCCACTCCTTCGTTACTGGAGTTGTCCCTTGTGATCTTTAAAATGGAAGTATAAGTACCGAATACCATCACAAGTAAGGAGCCTAGGAGTGCAGCGACTATAACAAGCTCGATCAGGGTGAATCCCGATCTGGTCCTGTTTCGCATAACGAGATTTTTTTTATGAGCGAAGGATATCATCAATTCATCCTCGCCTTAAACGTCTCGACGGTATACTGTTCCTTTACCAGATTCCCCTGCTGATCTCTTCCACCTGTTGGATATTCGATGGTTACGTAAATATGGAAAACGTTGATGAGTCCCCCGGTCGCAGAGCCTTGGTTATTTCCAGTTCTCTTTGCGATCAGATCGTTCTGAGCGGAGTTCCCACCTAAAAGATCTTCCGGTCTCTTCCCGCCTTTTCCAGAAAGTTTCAAGAGATCCAAGTTCTCATCTTTGATAATGGTAGTGAACTTCCAGTCTTTATAGCCCGGTATCTCTCCGGACGTGGTGTCTTCTTGCAGAATGGTAGCAGAATCTATTTGGGCCATTTTGATCTTGGCTAAATGAGCCGCTTCCATTTGCAATGCCGCAAATTTTTTAAGCCGGACCCCTTCTGCCACCGTCATGAGTACATAGGCTAGCCAAGCGGAGGCGATCCCGATCGCGAGTACCATCTCTAAAATGGTAAAACCGGAACGCCTGCGTTTTAAAAAATTCCGTTTAGAGTTGGCTCGAACCGTACGTTTCATTCTGCTTGTACCAATCTAGGTTCTCTTTCGGGACTAGGACTTCTCCGTCCTTTACTTCCGACTTACCACCGTATCTTCGAACGATCAAGGTTCTCTTGATCTCAGGATCCGGACCTAAGTGAATATAAAAATCCTCGGAGATCGCCAAGGGAGAAAAAGGAATACGAACCTTTCCGTTCACATATCGATATCCTCTTCCATCCATTACATCCACGATAGAAGAAGAGCTAGGCAATTCTCTGTCCTTAAAGACCGGTATTTCTTTTAGACCGGTATCGTCCCTATCCATATCTATGACCGTGTAGGTTTCCGTATCGATATTCAATTGAAGATATACGGTCCTTTGGTAGAGTTTTGCCCGACGAAAGCAAAAGGTGACCACATCGTGCAGTACCATTGCTTCTTCCTGAGCTCCCGGTGTAAATAGGCTAGTGAGGGAAGGAAGCACGAGGGCGAACATGACTCCGATCAAGGATACAACGATCGCAAGTTCGATCAGAGTGAAACCGGAACGTTTCCTGTTGGTCCCCGTGCGCATAGTTGGATTATTTTTTGGAGAATTGAGGCGGGTATTCCTCTTCCTTCATGATATCGAAGTCTGCATTGTCTCCTTCTCCACCTTCTACCTTATCCTTTCCGTAGGTGATGATCTGGATCTCTCCTGAATTATCGAATCTCAGTTTATAAGGATTCTTCCAAGGATCTTTCAATACGTCCTTGCTATTTACCATGGGTCTCCAGTCCTCAGGAACATCTCCCGTGGTAGGCTTCTCGGCAAGAGCTTCCAGTCCTTGGTCCTCGCTCGGATAATTCCCGAATTTCTGAGCGTATCTTTCTAAGTGCATTCTAAGCTCTTGTTTGTCCTTACGGAGTTTTAGAGCTGCGGTATCGTTATTCACACCGGTGATATCTATGTTTACGATGATGATTGCCATCAAGGCTCCCAAAATAGCGACCACAATGGCTAACTCGATAAGAGTGAATCCTCTTCTTCTTTTATTTACCGTTTTCAAAGTCGGTTCTCCTACTGATTCTAATTTTAAATCCCCTGTAAGTTCTGGGTCAAGCTGAACATCGGGACGATGATAGCAGCCATAATGATTCCGATCGCAAAACCCATGAAAACCAGCATGAACGGTTCTATCGCTTGGGTTGCGTTCTTGAGGGAAGTATCCACTTCCGTATCGTAGATCTCTGCGAGTTTGTTCAACATTTCCGGAACCCTATCCGAAGCCTCTCCTGCGGACATCATCCCTAGGACTAATTGAGGTAAGATCTCGGAGTTCGCAAAGGAAGCGGAAAGTTTTTCCCCCTCTCGGATGCGAGAAGCCGCGTTTCGGATCTCTTCGCCGAACACGGAATGATTTACGATCTGCTCCACGATCTGCAGGGAGACGATCAAAGGAACACGGTTTGTAAGAAGGATGCCCAGGTTTCTCGCAAAGTTGGAAATGAGCACCTTTTTATTCAAAGTACGTAAAATAGGGATCTTTAATACGAATTTTTCCCACTTTTCTTTTCCTTCCGGAGTAGACTTATAAAAGAAGAAGCCTACGATCGCTGCACCGATTGCGGGAAAAAGCAAGAACCACCAACCGATAATCAGCTGAGACGTTCCGAGTACGATCCGAGTGATCATAGGAAGGGTCGCATTGAACTCGACGAACAAATGCTCGATCTGAGGGACTACTGTGGTGAGAAGAAAGATGATCACGATCTGCAATAAGATAAAGATAATCGCAGGATAGACTAACGCAGTCGTAACCTTTCCTTTTAATTCCAGGTTCTTTTCTTCCATTTCTGCTAATCGGATCAGAGCGGTTTCATAATCCCCTGTTCTTTCTCCTACGGAAACGAGGGATGGATACTGGCTTGGAAAGACATCCGGATGCTTTCTCATGGCATCGGATAGAGAACTTCCTTCAGTAATATCTGCTTGCATGGCGACCACTACCTTGCGAAACACTTCGTGGTCTGTTTGCTCTATGATATTTGAGAGAGATTTGTCTAGAGGGATCCCTGCTCCTAAGAGGGTTCCTAATTGTCTGGAGAAAAGTCCGATTACCTTCTTAGGTACTCTATATAAGAACTTTGCTAAGAATGGGAATAATTCCCTGTCCTTTCTTTCTGCGTCCTCGGAGATCTGCCTTACGTAGAGGCCCTTGCCTTTTAGTTTGGTCCTTGCGGATTGCACATTCGGGGCGTCGATAATCCCCTTCTCTTCTTTTCCTTTTTTATTAAAGGCTATGTAGGTATAGAGAGCCATTGGGCTTAAGTTACCCTTAACACTTCGTCAGGAGTCGTGATCCCATCCAATACTTTACGAATTCCATAATCTCTCATAGTGGTGAAGCCGTTCTCTAAGGCCACTTCGTTGATCTTATTCGTATCCGATCCTGCGAGGATCGCATTTTTGATGGGAGTATCTATGATCAAGAATTCATAGACTCCCGTTCTTCCTTTGAAACCTGTTCCCATGCAATGAGAACAACCCGTTCCCTTATGAAGAACCCCTCCTTTCAATTCCTTCTTAGAAATTCCAAGAGACTCCAGCTCGGCGGGAGTGGGTTTGTATGAGGTCTTACATTGAGAACAAATCGTTCTGACGAGACGCTGCGCCATGAACCCGAGCACGGTAGATGTAATTAGATAAGGTTCTATTCCCATATCGATCAAACGGGTTGCGGCAGAGGCGGCGTCGTTCGTGTGCAATGTGGAGAATACTAAGTGACCTGTAAGAGAGGCTTGGATAGCGATCCGAGCAGTCTCCTCGTCCCGGATCTCCCCTACCATGATGACGTCCGGGTCCTGGCGAAGAATGGCACGAAGACCGGTCGCAAATGTGAGCCCGATCTTTTCCTGCATTTGCATCTGGGAAACACCGTCGATCTGGTATTCCACTGGGTCTTCGCAGGTAATAATATTTCTTTCTTCCGTATTCAACTCCGTCAGTGCGGAATACAATGTAGTCGATTTTCCGGATCCGGTAGGTCCTGTGACCAGGATAATTCCATGAGGTTCATAGATCAAAGTGCGAAGGGTCTTGATGAGATCCGGATAGAATCCCATAGTATTTAGGGAATATTTCTGGTCCGTCTTATTCAAGAGACGCATAACGATACGCTCTCCGAATTGGCAAGGAATAGTGGAAACCCGGATATCCACATCCTTTCCTGCCAGCCTCAATTTGATCCTACCATCCTGAGGAAGCCTGTTCTCTGCAATATTCAGGTTGGACATGATCTTGATACGGGATGTGATCCCTGCATGATACGACTTGGGCGGGGTCAATACGTTATGCAAAATACCGTCAATGCGATAGCGGACCACCAGGCTCTTTTCATAAGGCTCTACGTGGATATCCGAAGCTCTTTCGTTGACTGCTTGGGAAAGGATCACGTTCACCATCTTGATGATGGGAGCGTCATCCGAGAGATCGATCGTCTCGTTATCGAAGCCTTCTGCGAGTTCGGAGAAGCTACCCTCCATCTCGTTCAATAGGTCTTTTGCAGCAGCGGAAGTGGTATCGAATTGAGAATGGATGATCCTCATGATCTCCGGTTCCGGAGCCAGAATGAAATCCACTTTGTATTCCCTTAAATTAGAGCGGACATCGTCCATAGGATGCAGATCCGTAGGATCGGAGACGGCAACCTTAATGTTTTTCTTATGTAATTCGAAAGGGACTAGTCTGCTTTTTTGGATAAGCTTTAGAGGAATACGATCGTATACCTCCTCCATTCCTTTGAAGTCCAGCTTCTCTCGGAATTCCATTCTATAAAGACGGGCCATTGCCTTGAGAACGTCAATTTCCCCAGCGATACCTTTTTTCTGGAGAATATGGCCTAGGGGTAAATGATTCTTCTTCTGCAGTTTAAGGGATTCTTCCAAATCCTTTGCAGAAATGACTCCGTCTTCGACGAGAATGTCCCCTAACGTCTTCAATGCTTATTCTCCGCGTTCCTTAATGGTGGCTTCCTTGTTTAGAACTCTTTCTCTTTCCAACTCGTATCTTTCTTGTTGGAGCTTCTTTTTGACCGTGATTTTATCAGCCTGTTCCCTATTATCCAAGATATGTGGAGTAATAAAAACCATTAAATTCGTCTTTTTTAATTGTTCCGTGGTCCTACGGAAGATCCAGCCCAAGTAAGGGATATCCCCAAGTAAAGGGATCTTGATGAGACGCTTCTGTTTGTCATTGGAGATCAAACCCCCGATCACGATCGTCTGTCTATTGTCGATGGTAATGGTTGTCTTTACCTCCCTTCTGTTGAAGGTAGGGTTTCCACCTGCAAGAGCGATAGAGGCGATGTTCTTGATCTCTTGTAGTAGATCTAAGGTGATCTTGTTGTTCTTGTTCACATGAGGAGTGAACTTGAGTTTGATACCAGTAGGACGGTACTCGTAGTTGTCGACAGTCACTGCGTTCGCACCACCGAGACCTGCGTTCCTACTTTGGGTCCTAACAGGAACGTCCTGTCCTACGTTGATCTCCGCCTCTTGGTTATCCAGTGTAAGTACTTGAGGAGCGGACAATACGTTGAAGTTCTCATTTCCTTGGTTCGCGCTTAAGATCCCTAGGATCTGCTGGGCACCTGCTTGTACAAAGCCCAAGGAAAAACCGGAGAGAGTGTTTAGGTTCGGGTTGATCCTACCACTGGAGTTGATGATATTTCCTTCTTTTGCGAGTCCCGAGTTGAACTGGCTATACGGACCCTGTCCTTGGAATCTCCAGTCAATACCGAAGTCGTTCGTATCTGTAGAAGTTAACTCCACGATCAGAACCTCTAACAGGACCTGCTTTCTGGCAGAATCCAAGATCCGGATGATCTTTCGGATCTCATTCCATTCCGATTCGGTTGCGGTTACGATAACAGAGTTGGATTCCTTATGACCAACTGCCTTGATCTTCTCCACCTTAGGAGCGGGAGGAGCCGGGGCACCCGGAGCCGCCACTGGGATAGGAGTATCTCCGACTGTAGGAGTATCCAATTTGATCAGAGTCGCGGAGATCTTCTCCGCTTCGCTATATTCCAGAGTATAAATATGAACGTCTCCGGCAGAAGCCACAGCACCAGGAGTAGATTCTTCCGGTCTTACGTCTAACTCGTTGACGAGCGTCAGGAGTTTATTGATATCCGCAGTGGAACCGGAAAGAACGATCGTATTCGTATTTCTATAAACGATGATATCCGTGTTTGGAGACGTTAGACGTTTTAGGATCGGTTCCAATTCCTCCGGTTTGACATTTTCCACAGGAATGATCTGAGTGATGATTCGGTTATCGGAGGCTTCCCCTTCTGGAATGGGTTCTTTGCCCACTCGAACATAAGGGGATCTTGCAAGAGCGTCCTTTAGTTTTACGATGGTGATCAGATCCGTTTCCTCGACCACCGCGAATCCCATGGATTCCAAGACAGCTTTCATGAACGGAAATGCGTTCCTGATCGGGATCTCTTTTTGGGAGATGATCGTGATCTTTTTCCCTTTTAGGCTTTCATCCAAAAGGATATTCTTCTTAAGAATGGCGCTCATTCCCTTTAAGAAATCGTTAAGTTCAGTGTCTCTCCAGTTCGCGAAGAAGGTTCTTTCCTTAGTTTCTTCCGCTGTAGAGCTGCCTGCACTAGCGCTTCTCTTCTTTTTCGCGGATTGCGAAAATAGATTTTCCTGCATGGAAAGCAACAGCAATACGATAAAGGTCGCGTTTCTAAGGTATCTGGATCTTAATTCATTTTTGCGCATCTAGTCGTTAATTCCGGATAATAAATTCATAAGACAAAACCTTTCCCCCGCGCTCCACATCTACGGATACTTTATCGGTCGTTTTGAGAGAATTCCAAATCTCCATCATCTTAACCGTATCGTTCAGGGGCATTCCGTTCACTCGGCGGATCACGTCTCCGTTCCTCGCTCCTAGGGAATAAAAAATATGATCGTTTGATATGCTATAAATTTTATAGCCCCCGATTATGTTATTCTCGAGGAAGGGGCCGAATCTGGCATTTCTATAAATTGCGGTAGGGTCCGCCAGTTTACGATTCACGTCCTGGCGAGACAGGATCTTCTTAACGGAATCAGGAGAAGAAGGAGCTCCAGGTGCAGCCGCTGCCGCTCCCAGTTTGGCTCTAGCCTCTCCTGGGGTCTGGCCGATCTCCACTTTTAAGGGAGAGCCACCCTTCTCTAATATTACATGGTTCAGAAGAATGGACTTCACCTTGTATCCGGCAATGGTCTCTCCGGTGGCGAATTCTTCTGCGTATTGTTTCCCTTTTTCTAAAATAGTCACTCGGGCAAAACTCCAGTGACCGCTAAGAGTTCCGGTGATCCGCATGTCCTCACCTTCTCCCGTATCGGGCGGAGCTCCCGGTGCACCTGGACCTCCAGCGCCGGCAGCAACTTCTCCCGGAGGAGGAGCAAGACTTCCCCTAAATAAATTCCCAGTGACCATTTCCTTGTAGGAGTCCATAGAGATCATGGGAGGATTCACCGGTCTTCTGGGAGCGACGGAAGCGGAACCGGTCTGTACGTCAGGGGTCAGAAAGAGGAGCAAGATACCACGGCAAAGATAGGCTAGAGAAAAGGAAAAGAATACGACTATAGGTATTAGAGCATAGAAAGTATGCTTTCGTAATTCTATAAAAATTGCGTTCATTGTCGCCTTGGATCTTGCCTAGGGAATTAGTTTAAAAAGAGCCGATCGAATTCGATTCGAGACGGCTCTTTTTCGGGAACCTTCTAGATCTTTGCTACCTTACCGGTATCTAGGTTGGTAACAATCTTTAAGGTCTTTCTGAGCGCTGCCTCAGGATTGATCCTCTTTCCGTCGTAGAACACCTCGAAATGGAGATGGGAACCGGTAGCCGAGCCTGTTCGACCTACGGCACCTATGACCGTCCCCGGTTTAACTTTCGTTCCCTCTTCGACGGTAATTTTCGCGCAGTGCGCATACATGGTTCTATATCCGTTTCCGTGATCAATAATGACAGAATTTCCGTAGCCCCCATTCACTCCAGCAAAACTTACGGTTCCTTCCGCAGATGCCAATATAGGAGCTCCCTGAGGTCCGGCCAGGTCTATCCCGGTATGATAGCCCCCTCCTCCGGTATGGAATGGGTCCTTCCTTTTTCCGAATCTGGAAGTGACCCTGGAATTTAAGACCGGGGTTAGGAATACCCTTCTGTATTCCACCTTTTGGCGGGACGCGTTACCCACCTTTACGGGAATGCTCAGGCTCTGGCCTACTTTGAGAACGGAACCTTTTTTAAGACCGTTCGCTTCGGTGATCTTGGCAGCCGTGGTCCTAAGTGCTTTAGCGATCCTGAATAGAGTATCCTTTGGTTTTACCACGTAGGATTTGAGGATAATACCGCTCTGGTTAATGATCTTGGAGGAAATGATCGGATTGATGCTAATGAAAGAAGGAAGTTCCAAATTGGACTTATCCTTATTATAGCTGAGAGAAGAATACTTGTCCGCAGTCTCCCATTCTTCCGGGGATTGGGAGAATAGTTGCTTGATCTTACGTTCTTCCTTGTCGGTAAAGAAGGAAGAGTCGCGGTTCGCATAATCGCTGATCGCGGTATCGTAATTTTTTACAGGCTCGGCCGATAAAGCCGAAGCCACCATGGCGGATATAATGGGAAGGCAAAGAATCGTCCGTTTCACGTATTTAATATCGGTCGCGTCCGGTTGCCTTCTTGAACCTTGGAATATAGGTCGTTTATTTTTTCTTTTTGTATTCCGTGAGCTCATTTGCTACGATCTTATCCAAATCCTCTATATTGATGGCCTTTTTCTCGAAATCCTCGTTTACCTGATACGCAAGCAACCTTCCGATCGCATGTTCCCGCTTTTGGTCTGCCGGGAAGCACTTGATCTTAATTAAGGAAGGAGTCGATTCGATATAGATCCGAACCAACATCCCTTTCTTGAACGTTTCATTGGCGGATACCTTCGTGTCTTTTTTGAGGGAGTATATCCGGTCCTGGTAATGATTATTGATCTCGAACAATCGATCCTTCTTGATCAGCCGGGCACTGCACCCTAGGGTCAAAAGTGCCAGGAGAAGGGTCAGGATTCGCACCATTTCCTGCAAAAGATATTCAGTGACCGGAGGGGATAAACTAGTTTTTCGAAAAAAAGCGCTCTAAGAAGATTTTTTCGGACCTGGCCTTAGTATGAAATCACTAAGACTGATTAAATTGTTTGGAGCATCCTTGGATGGCGTAGATCCGTTTCCTGTTTCCGTGGAGATCAATATCAAAAGAGGAATTCCTAGGTTTGCGATCACAGGACTCGCTGCTGCTGTGATCAAGGAGTCGGGAGACAGAATCCGGATCGCGATCGAGAACAGTGGATTCGATTATTCTCTTTGTAACATTCTAGTCCATCTCTCTCCTGCAGGCAGAAAGAAAGAAGGTACCTATCTGGATCTTACCATTGCTACAGGTATCCTAGCGTTGACCGGCCAATTGCAAGAGCCGGAAAGACTAGAAACATTTCTGATCTTGGGAGAACTCGGACTAGACGGTTCTATTCTTCCGATCAAAGGGATCCTGCCAATCTTACTCTCTTTGGCCCGGTCCCATTTTTCCGGCGCCATCGTTCCTTGGGCAAACAAAGAAGAAGCGTCGGTTCAGGAAAAGATCCCGATCTATGCGATCTCCCAGCTGAAAGATCTACAGGTTTTGTTGAAGGGAGGGATTTCCAGAGAACCTAAAAGGAATGTTAAATCCCACGTGGAGAATTCCCCGGAAAGAATAGATCTTTATAAGAGCCAATTGCCGGCGCTTCGGGCTTTGCAGATCGCTTGCGCCGGTTTTCATCATTGTCTTCTTTCCGGATCTCCCGGCACGGGAAAGACGATGCTTGCAAGACTTGCCTATTCTCTTCTGCCAAATCCCGATGAAAGCGAGGCAATCGAGTTATTGGCTTTTAGGTCCTTCCAAGAGAACACAAAGAATAGGAATGTCAAAAGACCATTTCGAAATCCTCATCATACAGCTTCCGATATTTCTTTGGTAGGAGGATCCATTCATTTGAAAATGGGAGAAGTCTCTCTCGCAAGCCATGGGATCCTTTTCTTGGACGAGCTCTCCGAATTCTCTTCCCGAAATCTGCAAGCCTTGCGAGAGCCCATGGAAGAAGGAAGGATCACGATCGCTAGGATCTCCGGGTCCGTTACCTACCCTGCCTCCTTTCTTCTACTCGGAGCCACCAATCTTTGTCCTTGCGGTTATTACGGTTCTTCCGTTCGGATATGTACTTGTTCCCTTTCTTCGATCCGAAATTACCAAGCTCCCTTTAGCGGTCCCTTCTTGGATCGGATCGAGATCTTCTACCATCTGAGTCTGCCTAGGGCTCGAGAGGAAAAAACTGTCTCAGTAGATTTGAAGAAAATACGGGAGTCGATTGCGCTCGCAGCATTCTTACAAAAACGAAGATTGTACAAGCAAATTGGAAAATTATATAACGGCAGATTAAGAGGAGAAGAAGTCGAGGCGTTTATCCCACTCTCCGAAGTATGTAACGATTTTCTAATGAGTGCTTCTGCTCAGGAAAAGTTCAGTATTCGAAAACTTTCTCATGCAAAGAAGGTAGCGAGGTCGATTGCGGATCTGGAAGGTTCGGAAGGGATAGAACTCAAGCATTTGGAGGAGGCCCTTGTTTTCCTGAATTCCGGATGGTCTCCGGAAAACAGGGCCGTTTCCTAGGCTTCGTTCTTTCGACGGTTTTATTTTTGTTAGTTTACTTGGCCAGGAAGTGAGAGAGCTCCATAGCGATCTTATCGATGGCGAAATCAATATAGTTTTCGTCCTCGATCTTCTTCTTGTAGTCCTCGAACTTCCGCTTTTTGATCGGAACTCCTCGTTTTCTCAGGATTACCGGGTCCGGACCGAACGGATCGGTCCCGGCCAAGTTGCCGAGAATTTGGATGCTTTTCATAGTTACTTCCTTGTAACGATTTAAGGTCCTCATCCTTGAGAACCCGCAGACAATTCGAAAATCGACTCCTTTTTCGATTCGCTTAACGAAGGTTTTAGAATAGATTCAGATAAAAAGTTAGTTCCCTTTTTTCGTTAATAAATGCCAAACAAAAGGAGACAAAATAATTTCTAAAAGAAACGTCCTTCTCCAAATAATGCTTAGCTGCGGTCCTCATCTTACGCATCTTCTGCGGAGTGAAGACTTCTAAGGGATGGAATTCCTCTCTCTGGATCCAATGTTTCACTTCGATAAAATGTAGGACGTTTTCTCTCAGAGTGATTATGTCGATCTCTGCCGTCCGGATCCTAAAATTTCTCTCTAAGATCTTGTGACCGTTTTTGGTCAGATAGTCCTGAGCCAGTTCTTCTCCCAGGTTTCCTTTTTCTTTGCTATTGTTTTGGAGCTTCTTCATATCCGAAACGGGTCGAAGAATGCCGTCGTGGTTTACAAAAAATTAATGGTTTGCAGTGGCGTCGATCAGGTCGAGAGCCTTGACGATAAAGAGATGATTTTCTTTTACAAGATCCACTAAGAGAAGATTTCTCACAAAGGTTCCATACTCGTCTTTGATGATCCGGATAGATGGCCTAAGAGGTTTGTCCGAATTTGCGGCGAGAACGATCCCCACTCTTTTGTCGGAAAGTTCCACACAGGAACCCACAGGATAGAGAGAAACCTGATTTAGGAAAGTCCGAACGATCTTGAGATCGAATTTACCCACATCCATACTGATCATGGACTTGATCGCTTCGTGCGGAAGGACCCTCTGTCTATGCGGTCGATTTGTAATAAGTGCGGAGAAATTATCCGCAATCGCATAGATCCGAGCATTCTCCTCGATCGCGACCCCGGTTAGCTTTTGGGGATACCCTTTCCCATCGAATCTTTCATGGTGTTGCAGTGCCACAACCGCCAAGCTATTCTTTACCTTGATCCTTTGAGTCAGGATCTGGTAACCGATGATAGTATGCTTCAGAATGGATTTGTATTCTTCGTCGGTGAGTTGGTCCGATTTTTCAGAGATGGTCGCAGGTACTTTGGTCATTCCCACGTCTGCTACTAGACAAGAGATCGCTAGATCCACCATCTTGGGACGGGAGAAGTCCAAAAGCTTTCCTATGATAAGGGCGTATAGAGTGGAATTCGTGATCTGATTGTACAGATAATAACCCGGGTTATTCATTCCCAGGATCAAATAGGAAAGATTATTATGAGCTCTTACGAAATCCGCGAGGGCTTCTCCTTGCTCTCTTACCGGTCCGAAATCGAAGGTCTTGTCTTCTGCAGCCTTTCTATAAACATCCTGTACCAGATTGAATGTATTCTTGTACAGATTCGTAAACTGTACCTTGATCCGATTTAGATTATCATACATTCCTTTTAAAGGAAGAAGGTCTTCGTCTACGATGGTACTGATAATAAAGTCTTCAAGCTGGGTTTCCAGATGTTCGGGAGGGACATCAATGATCAGAATATCTCCGTGAGTCAGTACCTCAGTGATCCCGAAGCGTTTCAGTCTTTCTAGATCCGAATCGGTGATCGGAGTATTGGAAGTGATGAATAGATTTTCTTTGTCCAAGTAGACCGGTTTCGTGAATCTCATTCCCGGTTTCAGTTCGGATACGCTTAACTTTTTCATTTTTTCTGGGGTCCCTTATTCGCTTGGACTTTTTTGAGAAAGCACAAAGGCAAAAACACTCGCCACTGCTCTGTATAAATTCTCGGGAATTTCCTTTCCCACAGGTATAGGAGTCAAGGCCTCCGCCAAAGGAGGATCTTTCACTACTGGGATACCGTGTTTTAGCGCTAGCCTGCGGATCTTTTCGGCCATGGTACCTTCTCCGCTTGCTAAAACCATAGGACCTTGATTTTCCTTCGGTGTAAATTTAAGGGCGATTCCTAATTTCACGCGGTCCATTCCCTCCTCTGTAAAGAGGGTTTATATTGTATCCTGAGTTCTTGGAATTTAACTCCCGATTCCTCTAAGAACTGCTTAAATTTTTTCCTATTCTGACCTATATGCAAGTACATTTTGGAACTAGTAAAAACTGCAGTTAGGATCAGGTCTGAGGCATCATCCTTCTTCCAAAAGAATCTGTAGAGACTTGGACCGTCTTCTTTGGTCTCTAAAAAGAGAACAAAGATCTTCTCCTCGCTTTCGAAGTCCAAATAACCTTCTGCATTTCCTCCTTCCCATTCCCACTCGAAATAGGGAGTTTCTGCCTTCCATTCTAGAAATGGAAAATAGCTTTTGAGAAAAGCAATAGCATTCTCTTGTGAGATCGGTCCCTCTTCTTTGTGAAGAATCTTTTCTAAGATCCCAGTCAATCCCTTCTCTAAAGGGGAAGGAGCTTCCTCCGAACCTGTATCCTCCGAGAGTTTACGTTCTAAGATGCGCCATTCCGGGGATTTGCCTAAAGAAGTTCGGGATAAAAGTAATTCTTCTCCGGAAAGTAAAGGGGTCTTTGCATTGGCTTCTATGGTTTCCCCTTGCCAGAATAGTTTAGCCCTCCCTTCTTTGGTCCCTTCTTTTACCCAGACCCGAAAGAAAGGGGCCTCTTTGGATTCCGCATCCAATAACTCCGGATTTTTAAGTCCGGATGCTGAGTTTAGGATCAGGGAAATTTGATGAGATTCGGGGACCCGATCCGGTTTGGAGATCGGTGTCTGGTTCCTATCGATCGGATTGGGAGGAGGAATGGGGAGCATGGAATTTTTTCGTGAAGGATCTTCTGTGGATTCTTGTGATGCCTAGGTTGCGAATTGCTTCTTCATGAGCCGCGCTTCCGTATCCCTTATGAGATTCAAAACCGTATCCCGGGAATTTGGAAGCGATCGTCTTCATGAACCGATCCCTTTTTACCTTTGCAATGATAGAAGCCGCTGCGATACTCGCGATCCTGGAATCTCCCTTCGTATAATAATGAGACTTATGCTTTAGGAGTTCGGACTCCTTGTATCTAGAAAAATTGTAATTCCCATCTATGAGAAGAAGCAAATCCTTTCTAGTATTTTCTATCGGTGATCTGGAACCCTTTCTATAACATTTGAGGATGCCTTCCAATACTGCCCGATTGATCCCGTGCGTATCTATGAAAGTGTGAGAAAGGAAAGCATGGGCCACGGTATGTGCGCTTTCTTGGATCTCCCTGAACAATCGTTCTCGTTTTGGTTCGGCTAATTTTTTGGAGTCATCCAAGCCTGCTAGGATCTCACCCGAATGGATCTTCTCCAAGGTTTCCGGAAGAAAACTCACTAAGGCAACGGATAAGGGGCCGGCATAGGGACCTCTTCCGGCTTCGTCGATCCCACAAGGTAAATACTCTGAGAAAAAGCGAAATTCTTCGGGTTCGAAATGATTCTTAGGCATAGGAGCGATTCGAAAAGATTTCAGTCAGCTTCTGCTAGTTGAAAAGAAGAAACAATTGCAAATTCGATTTAGGGAATATTCAGGATAGAAAAAGAGAACGGTGAATACGGGTCTCTTATCGGATCGAAGAGAATGAGAAAGGATAGAAGTGAATCTATTGGATAGGAAGGAAAGAGTGCTAGCTTGAAAGAAAGATGAAAAGAGTGAAAGACTGAAATTCCAATAGGACGACTGTAGCCCTATTGGAATTCTATCAGAATGATTTATTCTGCTGGAGTAGCTGCTGCGGCAGTTGCAGCTTCTTCGGCTGCGGTTTGGCGTTTTCTGTCTTCTGCTACCAGGACTTTTCCGCCTTTCAACTCGCGAATACGAGCAGACTTTCCGGAACGTTCTCTTAAGAAGAAGAGTTTAGAACGGCGAACCTTACCTTTACGTATTAGTTCGATTTTTGCAATACGAGGTGAATACAGTGGGAATACCCTTTCAACACCTACATCATAGGAAACCCTGCGAACAGTGAATGATTTTCCGTTTCCGCCATTGGAGATGGAGATCACTACACCTTCATACACCTGGACCCTTTCCTTTCCGGATTCTTGGATCTTGTAGTGTACCTTAACAGTATCCCCGACATTAAAGTTCAGGGTACGATTGGCTTCGGTAGGCAATCCGCCTTTCAGAAGTTCTTTCATAAATTCCTCGTAATATCGGGGTCGACTTTCTTTCGATTGGCATTTCGCCAAGATTCTATCGCCGCGTGGTTTCCGCCCAAGAGTATATCGGGAACCTTCCAACCATTGTACTCGGAAGGTTTCGTATATTGGGGATATTCTAGTATATCCCTTTCATTATGAGATTCTTCATCCAGGCTCTCTCGGTCGCCTAAAAAGCCGGGCAAAAGCCTGGACACAGCATCTGTTACGCAAAGGCTGGCCAAATCTCCGGCTGAAATTACATAATTTCCAAGGGACAGTTCTATGTCAACAAGATGCTCAGTTACTCTATGATCCACACCTTCATAGTATCCTGAGAT
This sequence comes from Leptospira langatensis, assembly GCF_004770615.1. Lineage (NCBI taxonomy): Bacteria > Pseudomonadati > Spirochaetota > Leptospiria > Leptospirales > Leptospiraceae > Leptospira > Leptospira langatensis. The sequence continues at coordinate 233,326 of NZ_RQER01000002.1, read as the reverse complement.
GAAAGTAAGTGGCTTTTTCTGAGTCGAAAGCTTCTCCGCTACGCTTTGATCGAATGGGATCCCGGAAGGAGTCATTAGGATGACGAGCCCTTTCTCTTCTCCCAGCGATTTAAGAGCGAGATCGATAGGCTCTACTTTGAGCAGCATCCCAGGGCCTCCTCCATAGGGAGTGTCATCCACTTTCAAATGTTTATTATTCGAGAAGTCTCTCAGTTGCACTACGTTTACAGAGAAGACTCCGTTGCGAATGGCCTTCTCTTGCAAACCTTCCGCAAAGTAAGAAGCAATTTTGGAAGGGAATAAGGTGATGAAGTTAAATTTCATTCCAATCCTCAGGATTCTTGATCAGGATCTTGCCTTCGTCAAGTAATACCTTTCCCACATGCTTTTCCACATACGGAATGAGTATTTCTGAGTCCTTGGATTGGAATACTAGGATAGCGTGGGCCGGGTTCTCGATGAGATCGGTAAGTTCCCAGTCCAGTTTGGCTCCTTCTTCTGAGTATGCTTGGAGACCCTTTAATTCGAATAGATAGTATTCTTCTCCCTTGGACCTGGGGAAGTAAGACCTGTTTATGTAGAGATTTCCGCCGATCAGGTTTGCGGCCTCTTCCGGCGTAGTAACTCCGTCGATCTGTAAGATCACTCTTCCGGAATGACGTTGTGCCTTTAGGATACGAATCGGGATAGGTTCTCTAGAAGAGAACTCGAGAGTTGCATCGATTGGAAATTTGAGGTCCGGGAGGGCGCTTTCTTGGGCCACTAATTTGAGAAAACCCTTCAGACCGAAGGGCTTTCCTAATTTCCCGGTTAGGATCCGAGTTTCAGTCAATAATTTCCAGTGAGAAATTTTTTCCGGCTTTGACGGAAGCGGCAGTGAGGATCGCTCTGAGTGACTTCGCGATCCGGCCATTCTTACCGATCACCTTTCCCACATCCTTCGGGGAGACCCGGAGTTCTAAGACGGTTTGCTCGTCGCCTTCGATCTCCTTTACGGAAATCTCCTCCGGATGATCTACTAGAGAAGTAACGATATAACGGATTAGATCTTCCATTACTTCTTCAGGGATTGTTTATATTCCGCCCAGATCCCCTCGTTCTTAATGAGGTTCAGAACGGTTCCGGTAGGTTGAGCACCTTTACCCAGCCAATTTAGGACCTTCTCTTTATCGAGAGTCGTCTGACCTTTGATCTCAGCCGGGTGATAGTGGCCGAGAATATCGATAAATTTACCGTCTCTTGGGGAACGGCTGTCAGCAGCCACTACCCGGTAGTGAGGGTTATTTTTGGCTCCAGTTCTTTGTAGTCTGATCTTAACCAAAGTAAAATTCCTTCGTTTAAATAACGAGTGCGGACTATAGAGATAGCTCGCGCATTAAGCCATAATTTCGCAGAGAGCTCTTATGTCAAGGTTTAATGGAAAGAGCTAAATAAAGAGAAGGATCAGGCCTTGGAAGCCAGTCCTTTTAAGCGGACCCCATTCTCGCTCGGATCTCCCGACTTGAATAGCCCTGCTCCGACCACGCAAATATCCACACCGGCCTTGGCCAATTCCTGGATATTGGTATCGTTCACTCCACCGTCCACTTCTAGTTCGATCGGATAGGAAGAAATAAGGGACTTCACCTTGCGGATCTTGTCCATTCCCCCATCCACGAATTTTTGACCATAGAAGCCTGGCTCCACAGTCATGATCAGTACTAGATCGATATAAGGAAGCAATGTCTCTAATACTTGGACGGGAGTTCCTGGATTCAGGGAAACTCCTACCTTGGTCCCGTTTTTCTTGATCTCTTGGGCGAGACGGATCGGAAAGCGAGTGGTTTCCGCATGGAAAGTAATGCAGTACGGGGAAAGTTCATAGTACTTGGCCACATGGTTTTCCGGTTTTTCTACCATGAGGTGAACATCTAGAGGGATCTGGGTCATTGACTTGACCTCTTTATTGATCGCCTCGCCGAAGCTGATCTGCGGGACGAAGTTCCCGTCCATCACATCCATATGGACTAGGTCGATCCCTTCTTTCTTGAAATTAGGTACTATGTTTGAGAGCGCAGTCAGTTGGGTTGCGAGAATAGAGGCGGATATTTTCAAAATTCGTTCTCGTAGTCTTTGGATTTTACTTTGGAACCATTCGCATCTAGGAGAACCAGGGTAACATCTCCCGTTCTATAAAATACAGTTTGGATCTTCTCTCCTTCTTGGTAAGAAGTGGGAGAAGAGATCTCGGTTTTCTTATTCTCGTCGTTCTGATCCTGTACGATCATACTATACGTTCCGTTTTCTCGGATCTTGTATTCGAAGCTTTCGTATCCGCTCTCTACGTGATCTTCCGGCTCGAAGAAGAAGACTTTGAATTTGTATTCATTCCCGATCTTTTGGATGGATTCAATTCGTCCATTTTCCGGACGGAATTTTGTGGCCACCACTTCTGTCTTGAAAGGCACTTTGGATCGAGCCAAGGCTCTCTGCGCAAACGCGAAGGAATCTCCCGGACGGAAATCCAGGCCTAGTGAAGCCTCTCCTTCCTTCTTCTTCGTGGAGGACTTGGTAACGAGTAAAAAGACTTTTTCGGCAGCAGTAGTGTTTTTTCCGGCTTCCGGGATTTGATCCACTACAGTGTCAGGCAACTCCCCTTCTTTGGCTTCCACATAGGTGATCCCGCCTAGGGTGAGAGAAACGTAATTTTCTCCCGAGAGTACCTTCTCCATGAAGTTCTTTGCTGAAGCCAGGGTCTGTCCTTTCAGATCCGGCATAATGATACGATCCAGTCCGATGTTTACGGTCAAGGAAACCTTGGAACCGGCCTCGATCTCTCTACCTGGACGAATGGATTGATAGATAATAATACCGTCCGTTTTATCCGGATATCTCTTGGATTCTAAACGAACCTTGAGCTGTAGACGCATGAGCTCGTTATGGACTTCGTTATAGGGTTTCCCAACCACATCGGGCATGACCACCATATTGGCGCTCTTGGTCCGAACGAATACAACGAGAAAGGCTGCTATGAAAAATACAACCAAGCCGAATGCGATGAAAAAAAAGTAACCCCCGACAGGGAGATATTTAGAGCGGAGTTCTTCCTTAGTCACTCGAAGCGATCCTCATCCGTAATGCGGAAACCGTTTAGGAAATCGCCAACAGGCATTCTGTTTTTATTTTCCGGCTGAACGGAAATGAGTTCCAGAAAACGGCCATCTCCACACTGGAAAAGAAGGGCCTTTTTGTCCATTCGTTTCAATCTGCCTGGCTTACGCCCTTCTTCCGAAAAATCGGACGGTTTGGTTTTCCAGATCACAAGTCGTTTTTCTCGGAATTGGCAAAAGCCTCCTAGGTCAGGGCTAAGGGCTCTGATCCGATTGTGCAATTCCATGGCGGGAAGTTTCAGATCCAAGATCCTGTGTTCCGGCAGGATCTTGGTGCAGTACGTTGCCTCGGAATGGTTTTGCGGTACGGCATCGAATGCTTCTTCCCTCTTTCCTTTGAGCAAGGGAAGAAGAGCGGCAATCCCGGCATCTGTGATCTTTTCCATGAGAGTTCCGGTATCGTCTTCGAGAGAGATCGGAACTTCGGAGATATGGATGATATCCCCTTCGTCCATCTTCTCTCCTAAATATTGGATGCTGATCCCACTCTTGGTATATCCTTTCCAGAGTGCAGTTTGTACAGGAGAGGCTCCTCTTAGGTCGGGAAGAATAGAACCATGCAGATTGATGGAACCGAATCTAGGAATGGAAAAGATTTCCTTCGGTAGAATCGAACCGTAAGCGAATACAACATATAGATCGGGAGAAAATGAGGAAAGGTCCGAGATTGCTTTTTCCTTTTCCTTCTTTATGGATTCGTATTGGAAGACTGGTAGGCTTGCCCGGATTGCGATCTCTTTGACCGGACTAGGTTGCGGGGTCTTGCTTCTTCCTTTGGGCCGATCCGGATTTGTGACCACGAATTCGACCTGGATCTCAGGCTCTTCTAATAAAGCCTGTAACAGTTTGGAAGAAGGTTCCGGTGTTCCGAAAAATGCGATTTTCATCAGACTAGATCCAATGGATCAAAATCCAGTTCTAGGTAAACGTTTTTTGAGAGTTTGAGAGGTCGGATCTCCTTCTTCAGGATCTCTCTCCATTTGTTTTGCACAGTCGTCTTGATCAGTATATGATTTCGGAAATTCGCATCTATCTTATAAAAAGGACAGGGCGCCGGTCCGAGTAGGATCGAATTCGGTTCGGGCAAATACTTCTTCAAGATCCGATGTACTTCTTCTATGGTTTTGAGGGAGAGTTCTTCGTCCTTGGAGCGGGAAAGGATACGAACAAGCCTGGAGAATGGCGGATAGAAGAGTTCTTGTCGAGTGGGTAATTCAGATTCATAAAATTGAATATAGTCTTGGTTGAGAGCCATTCGAATGATCGGATGATCTGCCGCATTCGTTTCTATCAGCACCTCTCCTTCTAGATCGGAGCGCCCCGCTCTTCCAGCCACCTGAGTGAGAAGAGAGAATACTCTTTCTCCCGCTCTGAAGTCCGGGAGTCCGAGACCTATTCCTGCGTTCAATACTCCTACTAAGGTCACTCTTCCAGCGTCCAATCCTTTGGAGATCATCTGAGTACCTGTAAGAATATCGATCTCCCCTCCGACTAATCGTCCAATGACATCTGTGAGAACCGTCTTGTCTTGGATGGAGTCCTGATCCAGTCTTTCCACCTTGGTTCCTGGAAAGCTTTCGAGTAGGAACTCTTCCAGTTTTTGGGTGCCTGTTCCCATCATAACGAGTTTTTCGCCGAGCCTTGTTTCTAATCTTTGTAGAGAATCCGTGAAACCGCAGAGATGGCAGATAACGCTTCCTTTCTTATGATAGCATAGATGGGATGTGCAATTTGGACAGGGGATATAGGCTTTTTGCGTCTCCGAATATAGAAGAGGACTATACCCTCTTCTGTTCAATAGAAGGATGACCTGTTCCTTTCTATCTAGACGTTGCTTGATCGCAAAGGTTAGCTCCGAGCCGATCAGCCTCGCTTCTTTTTTGTTCTCTTCTATGCGGACCTTAGGAGGCTTGGCAACGCCGGGACGTTTGCTTAGGACTTGCAATCCAATCTTTCCCGTTTTTGCCAGATGATATACTTCTAAGGAAGGAGTCGCGGATCCTAAGACTAAAACCGCTTTGTTCTGTCTACATCTTTGGAGAGCGACCTGTCTTGCGTGATACCTCGGTGTGGAATGTTCTTTGAAGGACCCGTCATGTTCCTCGTCTATAATGACCAGTCCCAGATTTTGGATGGGTGCAAATACTGCGGATCTAGTTCCTACTGCGATCCTTTTTCGTCCATGAAGAAGATCCGTATATGCCTTGAATCTTTCGGAGACCTTTAACGCAGAATGAAGAAGTGCGATCTGTCCTGGAAAGACTGCTTCTAACTTTCGAATGATATGATAGGTAAGTCCAATTTCTGGAACTAAGAGTAAGATCCCCTTGTCCGTTTTCTGGAGAAGTTCTTGGATCAAATGCAGATAGACTTCTGTCTTTCCACTTCCTGTGATCCCGAATAAAAGATGAACCGCGTCCTTTCCGAAGTCCGACTTTATATTTTGATATGCTTTCTCTTGTTCTTCGTTTAGTTTTAACAGCTTTGTTTCCGAGACCTCTTCGTTTAAGACTACCTTGGAATGCCTTCTCCCGGTAGGGATCATCTTGTGTATGCATTCCCCCAAGGAAGCAAGATACTGTTCCTTTAACCAATAAGCGAGTTGGATCTGCTCTTGGTTGATGATCGGTGTCTTGTCGACGATCTTATCTATCGGTAGGACCTGGTAGCTCGGCTCGTTATGATGCAAAGAAAGGATAATGCCTTCTTCTTTTCGTCCCCGAAGTTTTGCTTCTACTCGAACGCCGACTGGAGTTCCTGCTGGGACCTCATACGTGAATGTGTCCTCTAAAAGAGGAAGATCGAAGGCAACCTCCGCAAACTGGATCAAATTCTTTCTCTCACCTCAGTATGAAAGATCCCTAATTGGGAAAGAATACTTTCCTTGATCTCTATTTCTTTCCTCTTTGCCTCTTGGAATTCAGGGCTTTCCGGTTTAGAGGATTTTCGTTTCTGTTCCGCTGCGAGAATTGCTTCCGGAGAACGAAGTACGATCATTGGGACTCCTGGTTGGAATTCTAATGTTTTTCCCATTTGCTTGGCGGCTTCTTCTTTTCCGAATAAAAGTGTAGCTGCAGCACCGAGTAAGACGATGCCTTGGATCCCTTCTTCTTGCACTGTTTCCTGCACTTGGGTCTTGCAGTTCTCCGTTCTTCTTTTCCAATCCGATTCTTCGGATCTGTCCTGGGAGAACAAGCAGCCTGGGAATTCTTGGTAATAGAATTCCTTCATAGTGAATCCGAACACCTTTTGGATCATCCTATCGAATAGATCTTCCGCCTCTGCAGTCCGAAAGGTCTTCAGAGCATTCGTCTTCACATAGGATTCCTTTCCGGAGATGGTCTCTCCTGTATAATGCAAAACTAATATTTTCTTTCTGCCTCTAATGAGGAAATGACGGACTGCGCTCAATCGATCCGGACAAAGTTTGCAGGTGAAATTTCGATCGTCCTTTTTGACCGGCGTTCGCACTTGGATCCCAGGCATAGAAACTGCTTGTTTGGAAGAAGAAGCCAAGGGCCAATTCCAAGATTCCTTCCAATTTAGGTCGAGATCGTTTGGGTCCACTTCTCCTTGCTTTCTGAAAATGGGAAATTGATCGGTCTGGATCAGGAATTTCAGATCTTGCAAGATCCCTTTCAGTTCTTTTAAGATGCCAGGCTTACTCATGGACGTCCTCCGATTGTATGCCTAAGGATTTCATCTTTCTATATAAATGGGATCGTTCTATTCCTAGGGATTTGGAGGTCTTGGAGACATTTCCTTCATTCATTTGCAATGTCTTGAGGATATATTGCTTTTCGAATTCTTCTTTCGCTCTCTTGAAGTCTCCCTTCTCTACCAGATCGTTTGCTTTTACGAATCCTTTCAGGGAGTCCTTTACGTCCTGGGCCCGGATGATCTCTCCCACGGTCATGATGCAAAGTCTTTCTACTACGTTCTTGAGCTCTCTGATATTCCCCGGCCAAAAATGGTTTTCCAGGATAGAAAGCGCTTCTTTCTCGATCTTTTTAGCTGGAAGATTATTCTCTTCTATCGTATGTCGTACATAATAATCCACTAATAAAGGAATATCCGATTTTCTATCTCTAAGAGGCGGGATCACGATCGGGATCACATTCAATCGATAGTAGAGATCCTCTCTGAACTTTCCTTCTTTGATCGCGTCTTCTACAGGGATATTGGTGGCTGCAATCACTCTCACATCCACGGAAACTTGCTCCGTGCTTCCCAATTTCTCGAATCTCTGTTCCTGTAGAATACGGAGCACTTTTGCCTGTGTGGATAAGGACATATCACAGATCTCGTCTAAGAATAGAGTCCCACCATTTGCCGCTTCGAATTTACCAATTCTAGTCTCACTTGCTCCGGTAAAGGCTCCTTTTACATATCCGAAAAGTTCGGATTCGATCAATTCTTCGGGAAGTGCGGCGCAGTTGATCTCTACGAACGGTTGCTCCCTTCTTTTAGAGTTTTGGAATATGGTCCTTGCAACGAGTTCCTTGCCGGTTCCGTTCTCTCCGTAGATAAACACTCTTGCGTTGGTAGCCGCCGCCTGTGCGATCGAGAATTTTACTTTTTGGATGGCGGAAGAATTTCCTAAGATCTCATCGTATTCCAGTTTGATCTCGGGAGATTCAGATCTTTCCGAATAGACCAAGGCTTCTTCGACTGCTTCGAGGACTTTTGCGATAGAGAGAGGTTTCTCTAAGAAGTTCAAGGCCCCTTTTTTGGTAGCCTGGACTGCGAGTTCTATCGTTCCATGACCGGAGATCATTACAATAGGAACGGTTGGATAGATCTTCTTGCATTCATCTAGGATATTCAGTCCGTCTTCTTTTCCGAGCCAAACATCCAAAAGTACAAGACTCGGTCTTTCTATCTTAAGATGCTTTAGGAAATTCTTTCCGGAAGAGAAATGTTCTACTTCGTAATTCTCATCTTCCAGGATGTCCTTTAAGGATTTTCGAATTTCAGGTTCGTCGTCTACTATGAAGATTCTCATTTACGCTACCGGAAGTTCTATCCTAAACTTGCAACCACCGAGTTCAGAAGAATCTACGGAAATATGACCGTTATGGTCAATCACAGTTTTTTGGACAATTGCGAGCCCTATGCCAGAAGTATGTTTGTCTTTTGTGGAATAGTACGGTTCGAATACCTTGGATCTATATTCGTTAGAGATCCCGATCCCGTTATCTTCTACGAGTAATACTACGGACCTTCTCATGATCCTTCTGTCCAGTTTCGTAGTGATACGTATTTTTCCTTGAGAAGGATCCAATTCCCCTTTCGCCTTCTTCTTCTCGATCGCTTCCAATGCATTCTTGAAGAGGTTATTCATGACTCCCAAGAATAGTTTCTTATCGATGAATATTTCAGGAAGGTTCTTGGTGAAGTTCAATTCTATATGGATGCCGGGGGTATGTTCGAATAACTTAGAACTTTCCATAACGAGAGGTTCTAGATGTTGGTTGATCAGTCTAGGCGTCGGCATTCTAGCGAACTCGGAGAATTCATTTACTAGATGTTCTAGGATCTTTACCTGACCCACAATGGTTTCGGTACCCTTAGTAACGATCTCTTGGAATTCCATTGGGACATTGCTGTTCAATTTTCTACGAATTCTTTCCGCTGAGAGTTGGATCGGTGTAAGTGGATTCTTGATCTCGTGAGCCATTCTCTGGGCCACTTCTTTCCAAGCTGCGATCCTTTGCGTGTGCATGAGCTCTTCATTCTTGGATTTTAGATCTTTTACCATCTGATTGAAGGATTCGACTAGGGCCCCTATTTCTCCTCCTTCTCTGAGAGGAAGGTTGATATCCGTATCTCCCAAGGAAACTTTTTGCGTGGCGTTTGCAAGATCTATGATGGGCCTCGAGATCTTTCTTGCGAATAATAATGAGAAGAAGATGGATAGAAGAAAGGTAACTATAACTAGAAGGCTTAAGGTAAGACGGATCTCATAGGGGAGTTTTTCCTTGGTCAGGTCCGCTGTTAGGTAGTTCTTTCTGGTATTTAGTAGGGAATAAGCCTTCTCTTCTTCTCCTATAAAAACACGCTTTCCTAATAGAAGGAATTTTTCAGGATCCTGGGACGGTATCTTAATAAGATAATATGCCAGATTTGGATATACAGCCAGACTATCGGAGATCCCTTCTTCTCCCGTTGGAGAAAATTCGAATTGATGGTTCGGCAATTTTAAGGCTCGGTTCTCCAAGATAGCCGTTTTCTTTTCGAACCAACCCACGTAAAATGCGGGATTGGAGATCAGATCTAGTTCGTTCGCTCTATGAGTTAAAAGTCCCGTGCTCGGTTTTTCATTTCGGACCAGATTGCGGAGTAATTTCCCTTTTTCTAATAGATTCCTCTTCTCCGCTTTTAGTTCCTTTTGGACAAAGTAATCCCCTGCATCCAAGGCTTGTGCTATGTCCAAACCGTAGAATCCCTCGAATACTTTGCCGATCACATTGGAGGATAGGAACAGGACTGGAAATGAAGGAAGCATCGCGATGAATAGAAAAGAGAGAGACAATCGGTATCGGATAGAGCTACGCAATCTTCCGGTTTCCAGATTACGTCGGTTCCTATAAACATAGGAAACCGTTAGGAATAGAATGACTAAAGGAACAGTATAATAAACGTAGATCAGTACTCGATCTACGAATGCTATACCGCTGGAATTCCGAAAAGAGATCAGCTCTGCGAGTATGATCGCAATACAGATCACTCCGGAGAGTATGAATAGGTCTCTTAGATAGTATCTATTCTCTTCGTTCCGGAATGGGAACCAGCTCATACTGCAAAATCGCCTTCCACTAATTTGGCTAGCGCAGAAGCAGCCTCCTCTTCTTGGGCTCCTTCGGTTTTGATCGAGAATTCTTGTCCAGGTGCCAGGGCCAACATCATGAGTCCCATGATACTCTTTCCGTTCACTTCTACTCCGTCTTTGGAGACCAATACATCGCAGGAATACTTTGCCGCGCAGTTTACAAATACCGATGCGGGACGAGCATGCATACCGGAACTGTTTTCGTTAATTTTGAGGTGGATTTCTTTCAACTTTCCCTTGCTGCAAATATATATTTAATTTCTGACTGAATTCAGCTGCCGCGTTCTTTCCTAATTTCTTTAATCGTTGGTTCATTGCGGCAGTCTCAACGATGATAGGGATATTCCTTCCTGGACGGACCGGAAGTTTGATCAAAGGGATATTCACACCAAGCACTTCTTCCGTTCTGTTCTCTAAACCGGTACGATCGAATTCCTTTTCTTCGGTCCATTCTTCCAAATTGATAATGAGCTCTATGAGTTTATGATCTCGTACGGAACCGATCCCGAAGATATCCTTAATATTCAAGATCCCTAATCCTCTGATCTCCATATGGTGACGAAGAAGATCGGAGCATGTCCCGATGAGATAGCTCTCGGAAAGTCTTCGGATCTCTACCATATCGTCCGCAACCAAGCGATGTCCTCTCTCGATCAGTTCTAATGCAGTTTCACTCTTTCCCACTCCGCTTTTGCCCGAGAGAAGGATCCCTATTCCGAATACTTCGATGAGCACCCCATGCCTCATCGTGCGAGGAGCGAGGCTTCTATCCAGGATCTGCGAGATGAGAGTGATAAACTTATGAGTGGAAACATCCGAACCCAAGAGAGGAATATTCAATCGATTGCAATATTCCACAAAGATAGGAGGAGGGGTGTTTCCATGAGTGAAGATGATGCAATTCAAATGGAAATGAAAGAACTCGGAAGCAAGATTCTCCAGATCCTGTCCTTGCTTGGAAGAGATATAGGCCCATTCTCCTTTTCCGAAGATCTGGATACGATCATGCGCGAAGCTTTCGTAGAAGCCGGTGAGAGAAAGACCCGGACGGTTGATCTCCGAACTATGGATCCTATTTTGTAAACCGTTCTCGCCAGCTATTAATTGCAGTCCTAGTTCGGGATGATCTTTGAGAATATTGGAGACATTAATTCCGGGTACGGACATTCGATTATCTCGCTTCTAGGGATTTGACTTTTTTTCTTTGGTTGGAAGGAAGGATCTTTAAGATCTTTCTGTACTTTGCCACAGTTCTTCTGGCGATCTCGATCCCCTTGCTTTCTATTTTCTCTACAATGTCTTGGTCTGAGAGAGGATTTTCGGGATCTTCTTCTTTGACTAGATTGCGGATGATATCATGGATCGTTTTGGAGGATTCCATTCCTCCTTCGGAAGTCTTGGATTTTAATCCGGAGGAGAAGAACCATTTGAGTTCCAAGATCCCCCAGGACGTTTGCACATACTTATTGGAAGTGATCCTGGAAACGGTGGACTCATGCAGATCCAGTCTCTCTGCGATGTCCTTTAGGGTAAGAGGCTTTAAGAAGCGGACTCCTTTTTTAAAGAACTCGGTTTGCAGTTCTATGATCGCGGAGACGACTCTGTATAAGGTCTGTCTTCTTTGATTTACGGAACGGATCAGCCATTCTGCGGAATTCAGTTTGGAAGAGATATATTCCTTGTCCGAATCCTTGGCTCCTGCTCCCTTCTTTAGCATTCCCTTATATTCTTTATTGATCTTGAGTTTGGGAAGCCATTCGTCGTTCAGAAGGATGCTGAACTCCCCCTCTATCTCTCGAATGATCACGTCTGGAACAATATAATCCGGTTTTTGAGGAGTGTATAAGGTAGCGGGAAAAGGTTCTAACTTCTTGATCTCTGCCGCCATGGACTCTATCGTCTCTATGGGAAGTCCCATCTTCTTAGAGATTCCTCTATAATCCAGTTTTTCCAGGTCTTTTAGATAATTGGAAATAAGATCGTGAAGATTCGTATCTTCCGGTTTTAGGATCTTCGCTTGGATATATAATGTTTCTTGGATGCTTCCTGCGCCTATTCCGATCGGATCTAGTTGATGGATCTGTTCTAGTACCTTTCGAACGGTTTTTTGAGGAACTCCTATCTCCGCCGCAAGTTCCGCCTGGGTCTGGGAAATGAATCCTCTATCGTCCAGCATAGAGATCAGGATCTCAGCGATCTCCATTTCTTTTCCTTTTAAAGAAGAGATCCGCAATTGCCAAAGCAAATGTTCCGATAGCGACTGGGTATTTGGAGAGGATTCTATGTATTTCTGATTTCTGTCGGAGGCGTCCGTATTTCTATATTGAGGCTTGTCTAGGCTAAAGGACTCTTGCCAGCCCGGATCGGAGTTCTTTAGGAAATCGTTCTTTTCCTTTCGTTTCAGATCGTCCACGGAATAGAGTTCCGGGCTCTTACTTCTTTCGGAAGAGATCTCCTCTTCTAACATAGGATTCTCGACTAGTTCTGCACTGATCCGATCTGCGAGTTCCAGAGTAGACAGAGGCAAAAGCTCTATCGACTGACGCAGGTCCTGCGTCATGACAAGCTTCTGAGTCTGCTTCTGTACAAGCTGATGGTTCAGGTTCACAGTTTGAAGTCCTCTCCTAAATACATTCGCTTCGCTTCTTTATCGTTCACGAGTTCCTTGGGAGTACCCGCGATCAGGATCCTTCCGCTATGCATGATATAAGCACGGTCGGTGATCTTCAGAGTTTCACGAACATTATGGTCCGTAATTAGAATGCCTAGTCCCTTCTTCTTTAAACTATTTATAACAGTTTGAATGTCTTTTACAGCTATAGGGTCGACCCCTGCAAACGGCTCGTCAAGAAGGATAAAGTCCGGATTTGTGACAAGGGCTCTGGCGATTTCGCATCTTCTTCTTTCGCCACCGGAGAGAGTAAAACCTTTTTGGTTTGCTACGCGCATAATTTGAAGCTCTAACAACAGTTCGTCTCTTCTTCGAACGATCTCCGAGCGGGGAATTTTCAGAGTCTCTAAGATGGCTTCTAAATTTTCAGCCACGGTTAGTTTACGAAAAATAGATGCTTCCTGAGCGAGGTATCCTACTCCTAATCTTGCACGAGTGTGCATGGGAGCCTCTGTCACATCTTGGTCGTCTATGAATACATGTCCAGAGTCCGGTTGCACAAATCCAACGGACATATAGAAGGAAGTTGTCTTTCCTGCTCCGTTCGGGCCGAGAAGACCGACTACTTCTCCCTTATGGACATCGAAGCTGACTCCGTCGACTACCTTGCGCTTATTGTATATTTTTACTAGATTTTGGCATCGGATCGTTTGTCCCATCTTGCGCTTTAATTTCCTAAATGGACCCCTTCCGTCAGAATTGATCTTCCTTCTCTAGGATAAAAGACGATTTTTCCTGCGCGGAGGATCTTGCCCGATCGATCTATGCGAGGATTCCCCTCTAAAAGGATAGACTCCTCGTTCTCGTGATAGGTTGCGTATTCGCCCATTGCGTCCGTGGATTTTGCTTTGATCCGGATATCTCCGCGAATTACTGTCTCCTTCTTATCTAAGAAGCGTTCGAATTCTTGTGCGGTGATCGTGCTCGTAACTTTATCCGAATTCTTTTCCAAGAATTCCATCTTTCCTTCTTCGGTGAGATGCATATATTCTTCTTTTCTAAAGTAATCGAACACATGTCCGGTGAGTAGCAGATTATTCTCCCGATCATGCACCCTGATGTTCTTTCTGGCCTTGATGATGCTCGAATCGCTTCCAATGGATTCAAGAGTATTCGAAGTGATCTTCAGGTCGTTTCGAAGAACCGTTGCATTTCCAGTGATTAGAACACTTCTTTCGTTATTCTCATTCGGACTACTAACTATTTTATCCCCTTTCAGGATGGTGATCACAGTCTGCTTGGATTCTTTTCCTTCCGAGTCTTTCTTGCTTTCGATTGCGGATTGGAAGAGAACAGTCTTTTCATCTAGGATGATCTTACTCTCGTTGGTATAGAATGCAAGTTTCTGTCCGGTCAAATAACGGTTTTTGGAAATAAGGATTGGATTCGGATCTGTGGTGATGAGCTGTTCCGATTCTTTAAAGACTGCTTCTGCACAGAATATGGTGATCTCCGGATGGGATACGATCACTCCTCCGTGCAGCCTTGTAGTCTTGGTAGCGAGCTCTCTGTCTATGGTAGTTGCGGAGATGATCGTGTTCTTTCCAGTCTTATCTCGGAAATACAGCCTGGGTCTTTCTCTAATATGAACGATCTCTTCGTACTTGTCGTATTCTCCGATGCCGGCCTTGAGAACGGTCCCGTTTTCATGATCCTCAATATTGACCCCATTCTTTAGAAAAGCCTTATATGCTTCCTTGCCGTAGACTTCGATCCGATTGGCGGCTAATTTCACCTTTTTATGTTGGATCCAGGCTCCACCCTCTAAACTGAAGATGGTTACTTTTAGTCCTTGCACTTCTCGATCTTCTTGGGTAAGAGCATTCCCTCCCCAATATGTGGGGAAGCTTTCATTTCGTTTCGGATCAGATTCTCCCACTCCCTGGAATGTCTTAGGTTCCAGATCTTCCGATGAGAAAAGCAAAGGAGGACGGGTATGCGACTGGGCCCGAGAGTGCAAAATAAAGAATAAAGCAAATAAGAAGAAGGATAAGGACTTGGATTTCATCTCTTTATTTATCTGTGGAAGAAAGAGGATTGGCTCCTCCTTGAGTGATCGCAGTAGGTCGGATAATGGTAAACTTATTTAGATCCTTGTCCGCCTTCAGACCCACTCCTCGAATATATGTGCCGCTAGCGTTGATTACCACTTCTTCGTTGGATGTGAGTTCTTTGGTTTCGTCGTTATAGTGTAAGGATTTTGCTTTTAGTGTCCGATTCTCGTCCGTTCTTAAAAAGATATTCCCTTGCAGTTCCATGGACTTTTCGGATTGGTTGATGACTCCCTTGTCTCCAGTGATCTTGGACTTGAATTTTCCGTTCTCATACTGATCGAAATCCACTCCATAGAGAATGTACATCTTTTTGTCCGAGAATAGATAAGCCTCTTCTGCTTTCAATTTCCATAATAAGGTTCCGTTCTCGTCATACTGGTCTTTCTGGAAATTCTTGAAGGAAACGGTGGAACCCTGTTCTCTTTCTCCTTCTACCCGGCTGTATTTTGCATCCGGTTTTCCACCTACGGAGAAGTAGATGAGTATGATCAGTACAACAAGCCCTAGAGCGGCAGGAGGACCGTACTTTTGGACGGTCTCCTTGTCTAGTTCTTGTAGAAATTTTTTCGGGGAAAACAAGTTTCTAGTTATTGCGGTTTAGGATTTCCTGCTTCACGTACCGATCTAAACCGATCAATTCCTTCAATAAAGATTTCACTTCGGATAACGGATACTGAGTGGTAGCGTCTGATAGAGCCTTAGCAGGATCCGGATGCACTTCCATAAAGATACCCTCTATTCCCAGGGCGACTGCGCTTCGTACCATACTCGGAATAAATTCTCTTTGTCCGCCGGTAATATTTCCAGCAGCGCCGGGAAGTTGAGCGGAATGAGTCGCATCGAAGATCACAGGAATATCATAACTATGTAATATAGGTACCGTTCTTCCATCAAATACTAGGTTTCCATATCCGAAGCTGCTACCTCTTTCGGTCACAATGTATTTCTCGGAGCCGGATTCCTGTATCTTGCTCTTGATATGTCTGCAATCTTGAGGAGCTAAGAATTGTCCCTTCTTAACATTCACCCACTTGCCTGTTTTGGCCGACTCTGAGATCAGATCCGTTTGTCTGGATAAGAAGGCAGGGATCTGATAGATATCCAGAACGTCCTGCAAGGGAGTAATTTGAGATGTTTCATGAATATCGGTGAGAACAGGGACATTGAACTTCTTCTTAATGAATTCTAGGTTCTTGATCCCTTCTGTGAGTCCAGGACCTCTGTAAGAATGAACGGAAGAGCGATTCGCCTTATCGAAACTACTTTTGAATACATAAGGGATCTTTAATTCGGAACAGATCTCTTGCATCTCCGCACAAACTTTCTCTAGAAGATCTCTGTTTTCCATCACACAGGGACCTGCGATCAGGAAGAAAGGATTGCTTCCTCCGATCTTAGTTCCGTTTAAAAAGTCCCTTTCTTGGGCGGTTTTATCGCTCATTATGCCTTCCTTGAAAATTTGACGGCCGCACGGATGAATCCGGCGAATAGAGGATGCGGTTTTGTAGGTTTCCCTGTAAACTCCGGATGGAATTGCACTCCTATGAACCAAGGATGTTCCGGAATTTCCACGATTTCAATCAGGTTTTCATCCGGAGAAATACCTGAGAATACGAGTCCTTTCTCTTCGAATCTTGCCTTGTATCTGTTCGTGAACTCGAATCTATGTCTATGTCTCTCGTAGATCAACTCTTGTTTGTATTCGGCAAATGCTAATGTGTTCTTCTTGATCTTGCAAGGATAAGAACCCAAGCGCATAGTCCCACCCATCTGATCGATCTCCATCTGCTCTTCAATAAGAGAAATGACTGGGTCCGGAGAATCCGGACGGAACTCAGTGGAGTTGGCTTCCTTCAGCCCTACTACATTCCTTGCATATTCGATCACTGCACATTGCATTCCTAAACAGATCCCGAAGAATGGGACTCCCTTAGTTCTTGCATACTGGATGGCCGCGATCTTTCCTTCGATCCCTCTGTCTCCGAATCCGCCTGGGACCAGGATCCCGTCTGCGAATTTTAAAACATCTTTCACATTCGTCTTATCCAGTTTTTCAGGATCTACTTTGATGAATTCCACATTGGCTTCGTTTGCGATCCCTCCATGAGAAAGGCTTTCGTAAACGGAACGATACGCGTCATGTAGAGAGATATACTTTCCTACGACCGCAACCTTTACGGTATGTTTCGCAGACTCCAGGCTCTTGATGATCTTTTCCCATTCAGTGAAATTGGATTTTCCAAGTTCCATTCCGAGAGTTTTCAGGACCACCTGATCCAACTTCTCTTCCTTGTACATCTTAGGGATTTCATAAATAGAAGTACTGATATCGGAAGCGGAGATCACATTTTCTTCCTTCACGTTACAGAAGGAGGAGATCTTACTCTTCATCTCCTTAGGCATGGGTTGGTTTACGCGACAGATCAATATATCCGGCTGGATCCCAAGAGCTAAGAGTTCTTTTACGGAGTGCTGGGTAGGTTTTGTCTTAGCTTCTCCTGCAACCGTAATGGTAGGAACTAGGGTAACGTGAATGAATAGGACATGAGTCGAGCCATGCTCGTATCTCATCTGACGGATCGCTTCTAAGAAAGGAATGGATTCAATGTCACCTACGGTTCCACCGATCTCAACGATCACGAAGTCTGTGGCATTTTCTCTAGCAAGAGTATAGATCCTGTTTCGGATCTCATTGGTGATATGGGGAACCACTTGTACGGTCCTTCCCAAATAATCTCCCTTTCTTTCTCTTTGGATAACCGTATTATAAATTTGTCCTGTCGATACGGAGTTCTTACGGGTGAATTTGGACTTGGTGAATCTCTCGTAATAGCCTAGATCCAGGTCCGTTTCCGCACCATCCTCGGTCACATACACCTCACCATGTTGGTAAGGGCTCATGGTTCCCGGATCAATATTGATATAAGGGTCCATTTTTTGGAGGGAAACCGTATATCCCCTGCTTTCCAGAAGACATCCCAACGCCGCCGCAGAAACGCCCTTACCCAAGGAGGAACAAACTCCCCCGGTCACGAAAATAAATTTAGTCTTGGACAAACCGCTCTCCTACCTGCTGAACAGAGTTTTCTTCAGTCTCTGAAAATCCAACTCGGAATTTCGCTATGTCGCAATGGAATTCTGCGGTTTTGGGAGGGTTTTACTTGTTTTCTCGGATCCTGCGGATGAGCTCTGTGCTGGAGAATCCCTCTACAAAAGGAAGGATTTGGACCTCTCCTCCTAGGCTACGGACTAGGGGGGTCTCGGGCAAGGCTTCTATATTATAATCTCCGCCCTTACTGTGGATATGAGGAGCCACCTGTGAGATAAGAGAAAGAGGGGTATCTTCCGTAAACACAGTGATAAAATCCACAAAACTCAGGCAGGAAAGAAGAAGGGCCCGGTCCTCTTCCGGATTTACCGGTCGTTCCGGACCTTTGAGTCTCTTCACAGAGCTATCCGAATTCAATCCCACCCAAAGACAATCCCCTAGATCCCTTGCCTGCGCAAGATAGGTAAGATGACCCTTGTGCACCAGGTCGAATACTCCGTTCGTGAAAACGATCTTCTTCTCTTTGCGGATCTTCTCGGAGACCTGTTTGGCTTCCGAGAAGGGAATGATCTTTTCCAAACATTGGGAGAAGGAATTCACAGGCGAAAGCTTCCTCTTTTTTCCAAAGCTTCTAAGAGTTCTTCCGGAGAAACGGTTTCCGCTCCCAGTTTTCCGACTACTACTCCAGCGGCAGCATTCGAAACGATTGAGGACTCTAATTCGTTTAATCCCGCGGCAAGAAAAGCTGTGTACACGGAGATCACAGTATCTCCAGCACCGGTAACATCGAATACTTCCTTGGCCACTGTGGGAATATGAAAGATCTTTTTTTCAGAAGAAAGATACAGGCTCATTCCCTTCTCCCCTCTAGTGATCATCATAGAAGGAGAATGCAATTTCTCCGCGATCTCTCTTGCGGCATTTTCGACTTGCTCGTCGGATTCTAATTTGATCCCGAGTGCCTTCCCTGCTTCATGATGGTTCGGGGTCATGACCGTGGCTTGATCATATTGGAAGAAATGAGAGACCTGAGGATCTACGGTTACGATCTTCTTATGTTTTACGGCAATATCAATGATCTCTCGGATCAGATTGGGAGTCAGAGTTCCTTTATCGTAATCCGATAGAACGACTGCATCCGATTCTTGTATCCTTTCTGCAAAGACTCGAATGAGTTCCTTCTCTTCTTCTTTTGAGAGAGGATGAGTTTCCTCTCGATCGATCCTACAGACTTGTTGATGGCCTGCGATCACTCTCGTCTTTAAGATGGTGGGGACTCTTTCGGAGCGAATGATCTTGTTCTTGTCTACTTGCGTGTTTTCTGCGAGAAGTAGATCTTCTAGTACATTTGCAGTCTGGTCATTCCCCGCTCTTCCCAGAACGAAAGAGCGAACACCTAGACGAGAGAAATTTTTTACTACGTTTCCCGCTCCCCCCAGGGTGGTTTTTTCATTTCGGACCCAGACGACAGGAACAGGAGCTTCCGGAGAGATCCGATTCACTTCTCCGATCAAGTACTCGTCTAGGATCAGATCGCCGATCACGATGATCTTTGTTTTTCCCAAGCGGGAGGCGGCGTCTAAATATCTGTTTTTATCTAAATAATACAATTTTAAACCGCTAGAACTATTTTATTTGCGTTTTCACTTCAACAGGTTAGGATAAATCCTAGGTGTCAAGAACTACAATTCCGATCTTTCCTCTGCCCGAAGTGATACTATTTCCCGGGACCTTTCTTCCTCTACATATATTCGAGCCTCGCTATAGAATGATGTTGGATTATTGTTCCGAGTCGGGAGAAGAGATGGCCATAGCTCCGATCAAAATGGAGCATTTCAATCCGAAAGATCCACATCCGGAGATAGAGACTATATTCGGTTGGGGAACTATTGTCCGAAAGGATCCGCTTCCGGACGGAAGATCGAATATTCTTCTGGAGGGAAAGGGGATCGCAAAACTAGAAAGTTACGAGACCATGGATCCGTTTCGGATCGGGATCGTCGAAAAGATAGAACCGAATTCCGATTATATAGAAGATCAATTATTCGTAGAGACTTTCGATCGGATCTTGTATCTTACGAAACGTATCCTTCTGTCGGAAGGAGCCAAGGAAGATCTGATCCTAAGAATGAACGATCTTTGGAACCATCCGTTTCCCGTGGACTTTATCTCTTCTATCTTAAATTTCAATTTTCAGAAAAAGCAGGAAATTCTTGCCCATCCGGATCAGATCGCTAAAGCGCAGTTGCTTGCAAATATTGTTGAAGAAATGAATTTGGGAGAATGATCTAAGTAAATTCGAGAGAATGAAAAGTCAGGTCCGAACGTTTTTATCATTCAGAATGGATACGAAATCCCTGGAGCATTCATTCTATTTAAAGCTTTTAAGTTTTGGCTCAGTCAATGACCTTCTTAAAAACTCTTCTGGAAAGAACGAATCGATCGATCCACCACTTCATTGCGATCTTATCTATGACCACACCGCGAGAAGAAGAAGCATGTGCGAATTCTTCCTTGGATAGAACCATTCCCACGTGAGTCACCTTGGACTGGTTGGGGGAAGCGGAGAAGAAGATGAGATCCCCTGCTCTCATTTCCTCGTGAGTCACTCCAGTTCCCATTTTAGTTTGCGCACTAGAAGCGCGAGATACCATTTTTTCAGGAACTCCAATCCTGCCGTCGGTTAAAACCCTGTACGTAAAACCGGAGCAGTCCGTTCCGGTCTTGGCAGCGTTTGCCCATTTGTAAGGAGTGCCCACCCATTCCCCTGCTACTTTTCTAAGGGAAGAAGCGGAGAGAGTTTCCCAGCCTTCTTTTGTCGGCTTGTCGTAATCGGAAGATTCTCCGGGCTCGGGAAGATTTGGAACGAGAGGTGCATCCGGCAAAGGTTCGAATTTAGGCCTTTCTCCTATGACGATTCCGCCTACCTCATCCAGAGAAGAGTCGATCGCACGAGCGTTCCCTAGATTCTTAGGCTCGCTTGCCTTCTCTCCTGCATGCAATTTCTTTAAATTAGAAAGAAGTATATAAGATCCACCTTCCAATTTGGAATCTAACGAATTCTTAAAACCTGCTTCTAATTTATCGAAAGGAACAGTTCTTCCTTTTGCAGGAAGAGAAGACAATACCTTAGTTGCCAATCTATTCTGAGGAAAATCCACGAGCTTCCCTGCAATGAGAGCTCTCCCTCCTGCCAGGATAGAGAGTCCGTCCCAATTCTTTTCTAGGGCAGCTTCTACGAACCGATTTCGGACCTCTTCTCGGATGAAAGCCTTTTTGGTTTCCTTGAAGTAGAGTCCTATATAACTGAAATCCTCTTTGGAGAGATCTCTCTTGGACATGACCGGGATTGCGTCTTCTGCCTCTTCAAAGGTAAGTCCTTGCCGAACCGCGTAGTCCAGGTTTACGATCAGATCAGCGGTTTTTTCCGGAGTGACTCCTTCTAAGATTGCCCAAGGGATCACATTCTTAGTGATCTTCAGTACATCTTTCTCGTTTGCCCTTCTTCCTAATCTTTGGAAGACAGAATTCTTGATAAGAAGTGTCTGGGACTGGTTCCAATCGCTTTTTAGCAGCTCCTCAAATGGATCCGCCTGCAAAGAAACCTGTGCAAATAGGAAAAGAAGAAGGAGCCAGATCCTCATTTGATCCCGTGCATCCAAGTCTCTAGTTTCTTTCTAAATAAGAATAGTCCGAAGGAAGCTGCACTCGGCAATAAGAAGAAGATCAAAAAGAATCCGGAAAGAGATTCTCTTCCACCCATCATTCCGGCAAGTTCTCCGGCGAGAATATGCGCAAAGAATGTCGCTAAGAACCAGATCCCCATCATCATGGATGCGATCTTATTTGGGGCTAATTTTGTGACTAAAGAGAGGCCTACCGGCGAAACGAATAATTCCCCGATCGTATGCAACAAGATGGCGAGAATGATCCAGATAGAGGAAAATTTCTCCGTATTATGGGAAGTGGCAAAACTCAGGATTAAATATCCGGTGCCCAAGATCCCGAGGCCAAAACAGAATTTTGTAATGGTAGAAACATGTCTTCCTGCCTCTTCGAATTTTTTCCAGATCCAAGAAACGACTAGTGCCAAGCTCATTACGAAAATGGGATTTAGGGATTGGTAATTTGCCGCCGGGATCTCCCAACCCATTATATTTCGATCCACATATCTGTCTATGATCAGGTTGAGTGAAGATCCCATCTGCTCGAAAGACGCCCAGAAAGTAATGGTCACCGCCGAGAAGACTAGGATCGCATAGATCCTTTCTCGGTTCTTTGTCTTGTCTTCTTCCGAATCGTTCGATGCGGTCTTTTCGATCTCGGTTGGGGAGAACGCTTCTGCGTTTACCCTTCTTCCGAATGTCCCAAAGATGATGAGACCTATGAGCATTCCTAAGGCCGCTACTCCGAACCCATAATGCCAGCCCTTGTATTCGGCGAGATTTGCGCAGGCCCAGGTTCCGAGTACTGCTCCTGTATTGATCCCGAAATAGAAGATGGTGAAGCCGGAGTCTTTTAGATCCGGTTTGCCTTCCAATTCATAGATCCTCCCTACTACCGTGGAGATACAGGGTTTGAAGAAACCGTTTCCTAGGATCAGAAGCCCAAGCCCCAGATAGAAAGTAGAAACCTGATCCAATGCTAAGGAAAGATGACCGAACATCATGAGGGTCGCGCCTATAAAAATGGAACGACGATACCCCAAGAAACGATCTGCGAGAAATCCTCCTAGGATCGGAGTTAAATACACGAATCCGTTATAGACTCCGTAGATCCGATTCGCTTCCTGGTCTTGCATGAGCCAAGACTTGGTAAGGAATAATACGAGCAAGGCTCTCATTCCATAGAAAGAAAACCTTTCCCACATTTCTACGAAGAATAGGACGAATAGACCTTTCGGATGTTTTATTGACCCTTGGCTCTGGACTTCCATTGAGGCTCCGCAATTTTAGATTCGAAATTGGCAAATCTTGCCGCTACAAACAAATAATCGGATAGTCTGTTCAAGAAGCGAAGATCTTCCGGGAAGACCTCGTTTCCTTCGTCCTTATAGCGCACCAAATCTCTTTCTAATCTTCTGGCCAGGGTCCTGGAAACATGCAAGAAGGAAGATCCAGCCGAGCCTCCTGGCAGAATGAAACTCTTTAAAGGAACCAAGGATTCCTCCCAAAGATCTATTTCTTTTTCTAAGGAGAGTATATCTTCCTCTAAAATGCAGGAAGTATTGTCCTTTTTCTTATATCCTGCTAGTTCGGATCCCAATTCAAATAACAAATTTTGAATATTCTCCAAACCGTGGCGGAGTGCGGAGTCTTCCTTTAGAAAGGATAGCGCTACTCCTAAAGAAGAGTTCAATTCATCTGCGGTCCCATACAACTCAACTCGTTTGTCGGACTTAGAGACCCGGGATCCGGATGCGAGAGAAGTGGTCCCGGAATCCCCTTTTTTGGTATAGATTTTCATATAAGGGCCTTTGTTTAGGGGACAGAATCAGAAAAAGGACAGAAATTTCCCCCAGAAAAGCGGGTTTGTTAGAAAAAAAGTTGCGAACGAGGAAGCCGGGTAGTAGGATGAGGGCGGTTTTCCCTGTATTTGGAATATCGCCATTCAGGGCTTTAGTCTTTAGGGAAAATCGTAAAAAAAATCTCCCCACAAAAAAAAGGGAGTGAAATTCGCAGTGGAAACCGGGGTGCCCGGGAGGCTTCTCACCTCCTAAAACCCCGAAATATGGTCCGGACGGATCCGGGCTCTAGCTACAGGGAGGTTGTTGATGATCATCAATCACAACATCAGCGCTCTTCGTACAAATAATGTACTGAAGACTGTCAATCACGAGCTGGACAAGACTACCGAAAAGCTTTCTACCGGAATGAGGATCAATCGTGCCGGTGACGATGCATTGGGTTTCTCAGTCTCCGAGAGAATGCGTACCCAAATTCGAGGAATTGCCCAGGCAGAAAGAAACGTAATGGACGGAGTGTCCTTTATCCAGGTGACCGAAGGGAACCTGGAACAGGTGAATAATATTCTCCAAAGACTAAGGGAACTCTCCATCCAAACTTCCAACGGAATTTATTCCGACGACGATCGCAAACTAGTGCAATTGGAAGTGGATCAGCTCATCGAGGAAGTGGACCGTTTGGGTAAGACCGCCGAGTTCAATAAAAT
Organism: Leptospira langatensis; assembly: GCF_004770615.1. NCBI lineage: Bacteria > Pseudomonadati > Spirochaetota > Leptospiria > Leptospirales > Leptospiraceae > Leptospira > Leptospira langatensis. The sequence goes on along the minus strand of NZ_RQER01000002.1, from coordinate 209,400 downwards.
CCGTCCTTTGAGTGGCTCCTATTCTAAGGATTCTAAGAATCCGATCCAATTGCATGTGGGACCAAACCAGAATGAGAAGCTGGAGATTTTCGTGGACGCGATGAATGCGGGAGCTCTTCAATTGGAGAGTAACGGCAAGAAGCAAACACTCTCCACCCCAGCCTCTTCGAATGCGATGATCGGGATCCTGGACAATGCGATCCAAAAGGTGAATAAACAGAGATCCGATCTAGGAGCTTATTACAACCGTTTGGAGATCACTGCCGAAGGACTGCAGGCCAATTATATCAATATGGTTTCTGCAGAAAGCCGGGTAAGGGACGCTGATATGGCGGAACATATCGTGGACTTTACAAAGAATCAGATCCTGACCAAGAGCGGTGTCGCAATGCTTGCCCAGGCAAACATGAGACCGGAACAGGTGGTGAAACTTTTGAGCGAAAGATTCGGTTGATCTTTCTTTACAAGTTTTGGTCTGAAATAAAAAAACCCGTCGTAAGACGGGTTTTTTTATTTCAAGGGCGAAAGAACGCTCTTAGTACTTATCAGCTTGCGCTTTGTAAACAGCGGCTTCTTTCTCGCAATGTTCTGCGAGTTTTTCGTACTTCTTCTTGTCGGCAGCATCCGTATTCGCTTTCGCACCATGGGAAGTGTTCGCTAAGGATTTGTATTTGTCCGCCAATTCCTTGTGGTCCTTGGCTTTTTTCAGGAAATACTCCTTAGCGATCTTTTTCAGATCCGGAGTAGTTGCCTCGTTGATCAGTAGCTGGTCCAGCTCGGTGAATGCGGAAAGACTCCCTACATACAAGAATGAAATTAGAAGAAATAGAATTAGTTTTTTCATACCTCTCTCCTTTTTAAAGATAGCGTTTAATGAAATATGTTAAATGAAGTTTTAGTCAAACGTAAAATAATAAAAAACTAATTTTTGCGACCCCGATATTTATCAGCCTTCTCTATCAGATTTTTATTAAATTTCTTGGAAAAGAGTTCAATGAAAGAGATTCTTCCCTCTTTCCAGAGCAGATAGATGGGAGGATAGACGAGTAACTCCAGGATAAAACTGGTAAATAGTCCTCCTACCATGGGGGCGGCGATCCGTTTCATGATATCGGAGCCTGTTCCCTGGGACCACATGATCGGAAGAAGGCCCATCATGGCAGCAAGCACAGTCATGATCTTCGGACGGATCCTATGAGCGGCTCCATGGACGATTGCCTCTATCCTGCCCTCTCTCGTGCTTGTCTTTCCCTTCTGGGAAGCCTTGTCATAGGATAGATCCAGATAGAGAAGCATAAACACCCCTGTTTCGGCATCCAGCCCCATGAGAGCGATCATTCCCACCCAAACAGCGATGGAGATATTATAATCGAGAACATAAAGCAGGCCAACGGCACCTACAAGAGAGAACGGTACTGCAAGTAGAACGATCAAGGTCTTTGCATATGATTTGGTATTGAAATACAATAGGAAAAAGATCAAGAACAAGGTCAGAGGAAGAACGTAGACCATTCTCTCGCGGACCCGGAGTATATTCTCATACTGACCGCTCCATACCAAAGAATATCCGACCGGAAGGTGAACGGAGGATTGAACGAATTTCTTTGCTCTGTCCACAAACCCTCCAATATCATCCGTGTTCGGGTCCACATACACATAACCGGCCAAAAATCCGTTCTCATCTCGGATCATGGAAGGCCCCATTTTCATTTTGATGTCCGCGATCTCTCCGATGGGAATATGACCGAATTCTTTAGTGGGCACTAGGATCGCTCGGATCTTTTCGACTGAGTCCCTAAGCTCTCTCGGATAACGTAGGTTTACGGAGAAGCGTTCCCTCCCCTCTACGGTTTGGGTAATTGATTCTCCTCCGATCGCGGCCACTATGATGGCTTGAGCAGTATCGACTGAAATATTATAGCGGGCTAATTTATCTCTTTTTAATTCTAGATCCAGGAAATATCCCCCCGCCGTTCTCTCCGCGAATACGCTTCTGACTTCCGGATCTTTTTTTAGAATCGATTCTATTTGGATCCCTAACCTTTCTATTTCTTCTAGAGAAGAACCCAAGATCTTGATCCCGATCGGGGTCCTCATTCCCGTGCTCAGCATATCGATCCTGGTCTTGATCGGCATGGTCCAAGCATTCGTTGCCCCGGGGAATTGCATCTCCGAGTTCATCTTCTCCACTAATTCGTCTTTGGTTAATCTTTCCGAACTAAACGGTAAAAAAGGATACTGAAGGACCCTGGGCCAATTCGAATAGAATCGATCTGCCTTTCTCCACTCGCTTTGGGGTTTTAGTAAAATGACTGTCTCCATCATGGAAAGTGGCGCCGAGTCGGTGGCTGTTTCCGAACGTCCCGCTTTTCCAAAGACCCTTTTTACTTCCGGAAAGCTCTTGAGCCTTTTGTCCATAACGGTCATAAGCTTTTCGGCCTCAGCGACCGAGATCCCCGGTAAGGTAGTAGGCATGTATAAGAGCGATTCTTCATAGAGCTGCGGCATAAACTCGGAGCCCAGGCTGAAATATACTGGAATACTAAGAAGAACTAAGGCAAAGGAGCCGAGTATGATCTGCCTCGGTCTTTCTAAGACCCAACGACATGCAGGTTCATAATATTTAAATAATACTTTACTGATCGGATGTTTTTCTTCCGGATAATATTTTCCTACGAAGATCGTGGTTGCTAATTTTGAGAGAGCCTTGTTTTTCCATGCAAACGGTTCCATTCTTGTGAATAGCATTCTCAGTGCGGGATCTAAGGTAATCGCAAGAATGGCCGCTATAAACATGGCGATATTCTTAGAAAAAGCTAATGGACGGAACAGTCTTCCCTCTTGGTCTACTAATGTGAAAATAGGAAGGAAGGCGACAGCGATCACTAATAGAGAAAAAAATACGGAGGGCCCTACTTCTAAAAGAGCTTCCAATCGGATCTGGTGGTAATCTCCTCTCCTTCCTCCGGAATCCCATTCTTCTAATTTTTTGTACGCGTTCTCCACTTCCACAATGGCTCCGTCCACCAGTACGCCTATGGAAATAGCAATCCCTGCTAAGGACATTAGGTTCGCATTGATATCCGCTAAATACATTGGAATAAAAGCAACGACCACAGAGATAGGGATGGTCAGGATAGGAATGATTGCCGAAGGGAAATGCCAGAGAAATAGAAGGATCACCAGAGAGACGATGATCATCTCTTCCGCTAGTTTGAATTTTAGATTGGAGATCGCATGTTCGATCAGCTCGGAGCGATCGTATGTGGTGACGAGCTCGCTACCCTTCGGCAGATTCTGTTTCAAGCCTGCTATTTTTTCTTTCACCCGATCGATCACGGAAAGCGCATTTTCTCCGTGACGCATCACAACGGTCCCAGATACTACGTCCCCTTCTCCATCTAAGTCTACAATTCCTCTTCTGATATCCGGTCCTACTTGAACTGAAGCTATGTTCTTGAGAAGTATAGGTGTGCCATTTGTGTCCGTAACTAAGGGAATATTTTCGATATCCTTCAAAGAGCTTAGATATCCCCTTCCTCTTACCATGTATTCGGCTCCGGAGAACTCCAGTAGCCGTCCTCCGGTTTCTTGGTTGCTTTCTCGGATCCTTTGGACGATGGTCTCGAAATCTACATTATAAGAACGCAATGCATTCGGATGGATTGTGATCTGGTATTGTTTTTTAAATCCTCCGATGCTTGCCACTTCCGAGACCCCGGGAACGGAGTTCAGAATGTATCTTAAGTGAAAGTCTTGGTAGGCTCTGAGATCTGACAGAGAATTTGCGCCTGTCTTATCAAGAAGGGCATATTGGTAGACCCAACCGACAGCACTTGCATCCGGACCTAATTCCATTTTTACTCCGGAAGGCAAAGACGCTTGTATCTTGGAAATATATTCTAGGACCCTGGATCTAGCCCAATAGATATCCGTTCCATCTTGGAAGATCACATATACGTAAGAGTATCCGAAATCCGAGAATCCCCGGACCACTTTCACTTTGGGAGCTCCTAGCAGGGACGTGATGATCGGATACGTTACCTGATCCTCTATGATATCCGGACTCCTGTCCCAGCGCGAATAAATGATCACTTGGGTATCGGAAAGATCCGGAATGGCATCCAAGGGGATCTTCTTCATGCAAATATAAGAGGCAACGAGTAAGACGAGTGCCAGAACAAGGACGAGAAATTTATTCTCGGCAGAAAATCGAATGATAGAGCGTATCATGTTTGTATCTCAATGTGAATGTGTTTTGGATCCGAATCGGATCTTTGCTTCCGAGTCGAGTAGAAAGGTGGACTCTGTAACTACTCTTTCTTCTGTCTTTAAACCGGATTTGATCTCAGTCCAAGGATCGATGATCCTTCCAGTCTCTATTTCTATCGCTCGAAATTTGTCCGGACCAATCTGAGTATAGACGATCTTTCTTGTACCTGTATCTAAGATCGCAGAACTCGGGATACTCAGTACATGAGGAACTTGGATCTGTACTAGGACCTCGCCGAACATTTGGGGTTTAAGCAGATGAGAAGGGTCCGAAACCTCGCTTCGTAAGCGTAGAGTCCTTGTATTCTTATCTAAGATAGTATCTACGCTTTTTATCTTCCCTTTGAATTCCTGATCAGGATACGCATCCGTTTTGAATATCACACTAAGCCCAGGCTTAGCAAAAGAAAGGTCCGACTCATAGATCTGGGAATAGATATGGGCCCTTCCCCCCTTTCCCCCAAGGATCAGTTCGGAAGGATCTCTCCCTCCTGATGTCCAAACTCGGATCTGTTCTTGGGAAAGCCCAAGTTGCTGTAACCTCAATTGCAAATTTCTAATATTCAGACCGGATCCGAATTCTGCAAGTGCTGCGGATGAGCGAACAGATTCCTTGTATTCCGTGAGGGCAGTATACAATTCGGGATCGTACGCTACATTGGAATAGGCTCGAAACTGTTTCGTTAGATTTCGCACCTTAGCGATATCAGTTTTGATCCCAATAGACTGCTGTTTTTCGAAAGAAAGGGAAAGATCCTCGTTCGAATTTGCTTCGGGAGAAGAATCGAATTCTGAACCATTCGGGTTCAATTCATGGCTTGCATGATCCGATCCGGACGAATGATCTGCGTGATCCTCTTTCTTGACCAGATCCATATTGCAGATGGGGCAAGTTCCAGGTCTATCCGAAGTGTATGTCGGATGCATGGGACAATAGTAAATGTCCTTTGCTTTTCCACAGGAGAATAGGACTGTAAAGATCAAAAGACTGGAAATCAGGAAAAGGATTTTAGAGGTCTTGCTTCGTTCTATAAGAGTTTTCATTTATCTAACCTCTATTGTTTATGATGGTGGGTTGGGATCTTTGTTTCTTTGTAAATGAAACTCAATAGCTTCAAGTTGCCGATGATGGTTTCGTTCCTTTTCTCTTTCAGATCTTCTAAACGTATCCTTGCGTTTAGGATCTCTGTTTGAGCCAAGAACGGTTCCTGTATATTCCCCTTACCGGAGCTATACTGGTACACTCCCGCTCTGGATGCTTTTTCCAATTCGGGGATTAGCCTCTTCTCGACGAGTTGGATCTGGTTGGTAAGTCCTTGGACTAACGTAAGATTCCGGTTCAATTGAGTGAGCATCTGGGCTCTTGTCTTCTCTACCGAATCTTTTCCTACTGCCGCAAGATGCTCCGTTTCTCCGGTGATAGAATTCCACTTTAAGGCGGACCAAACGGGAACCTTCATATTTACGCCAAGACTAAACAGATCTCCCCTATACTCGGTCACATCCATAAGCCCGTAATTCAAGGGTCCTTGGTCTTGCGTAAAGGTTTGGGACCTTCTTTTCATGTAAGAGAAAAACACTTCCGTTTGAGGAGCGAGAGAGTATTTGGTCAACTTTGCCTGTTCTTTTAGCCTCTTCTCTTCGGAAGCTACCGTTTTGTATTCGGGAGTGGTCTCTACAAGATTGTTTTCTCCTTGTAGTAAACTTAGGATCTCTTCATTCCGTTTTTCTAAAAAAGAGTTTAGCTCCAGATTCTCAAAATCGGAGAAATTCAATTTTTGGGAGATCTGAAAATATTCTAACTGGGAATGGAGATCCTTGATAGAAGTGGAATATTCGGTATCCTTCTCCAGTGCTTCAGTTTTAGCAACGCTCGCCTTTAATACTCCGGTCAGATTGCTTCCACCGGAGGAGTAAGAAGATTCACTGATATTCTTCTGCGCATTCGAAAGAACTAGGATCCTATCGTTTAAAGCCTTCTTCTTTCCGGAAGATTGGTAACGGTTCAAAAGGCTAAAGAAATCTCCTAGCATTCTGTTCACTCCAGCGAGATAGCCGAAATTCGCCTCATTCTGCATGATCTGGGAGATCCGATTTTCGGTGCTCAGTTTTCCTGGAAACGGGAATTCTTGGGAAATGGAGAACTCCATTCCTGTCATAGTGGGAGTGTCCAGTCCTTTGTTCCCGCCGAGTGAGTATCCGTTTCGAGTGGGATAATTCCGATAGGCAAAACCGATCTTAGGATCGGGTAAGATCCCGGAAGCTTCCGTATGCGCTTTGTGTGCTTGGGAAATTCCTGCAAGTGATTTGGATTCGGGATGCTCAGATGCCAGGATCTCTAGGATATTCTCTAATCCCTTGGGCTCGGCTAAAAGGATCCTGGAAGCGAATCCATAATTGAATAATAATATTATAATAAGGGTACGACTCATACGTCCTCCGATCAAAAATAGAAAGAAGAATGAGTAGATCTTAAATTAGAAATGTTTGAAGCAAACTTAAGGCTTGGGGTCTGGAAATATTGCGGATCTGCCGGGATTTCGGAACAACACTTTCCCTAAAGGAAAGACTCACACTTGTCTGAGGCAAGAATGAGTGTAGGACTATCTTTTCGATCTTTAATTTCTGCGCGTCTACAGACTGCCAGGAATCGTTTACAGAAACGGAAACGGGTGCGTCCTTGCCGCAGCAATCCTTTTGAGGATCGGAAGAATTCTTTTCATCCGATTTTTCGGAGGTTTTATGGCAGGGAGGAAGTTTTTCCGTCTGAACGGAAATTGCGGACTCCATGGTAACCGGGCAGGAACCGGTCAGGCTCGCGATAGAACTACAAGCCACCTGCAATGCGAAGCCGAGTGCTAATACAAATCCTATCGTTTTTTTGGAATGGGAATCCATGACCTTCCTCTATCTGACTGCAGCAAGTACGGAAATGTCAAGAAAAAAAGGTTTTTGTAATGCGAACGCTCCTCCCTTCCCTATTTCTTAGAGAAGAATGGATTACTCAGAATGATTGCCGTTGGAAAGACAGCTTGTATTCTCACGTAAGGATCTGTGGGGCGCAATGTATACGATCCTTTCTTGGAATAGGAAGTATGAGCCAGAACTTCGGAATTTTGGCCGATGAAGTCCACGGTGATCGGTGTGTCCTGGAACTCAAAAAAGACTTCTTCTCCTCTTTTTCCGATCGGACCCAATTTTGGATCTTCCAGAGTCCTTTCCATTTTGCGAACGCAGAGATAATTCCCTTCCTGTAAGGACTTTAGGATCTCCTTTTCTTCCAAGCTGTCCGTATTAATCAGAAGATATCTCATCAGGGACTCCCCATCTTGTCTATAGATCTCGGAACTGAGATCTCTCCAGTTCGAGACCCCCGAAGATTTGATGCGAACATATTCCTCTCTAGGAAGATAATGCAGGTCGTCGGCGGCCATACAAAAAGAAGGGACTTGATTGCTCAGCAATTTATCCCATTGCTTGGGAATGTCCCCGAAGGGACTGAATACTTCTAAAGCATTATAATTTCTTAATTCTGTTAATATTTTCAAGGGGAAGGTATTGTTCAGGAATGGGTGGTTGATAACTACGAATCCGTCCTGTGAACTGATCTTATTGATTGCCCACTGTATATTCTCAATGCCGGCATAAAGAGGAAAAGGATCTTGATCTACTTCTTCCGTTCCAAGAACCGTCATATGCCTTTTGATTAAATTCCTTCCCCACTCGTACCCTCGAACGGAGGAAAGCCTTGGAGGAAGAGTGATCTTTTCGTAATCCGTGAAACCTAGTATTTTGTATCCGTTTGCGGCATAGACTGTTTCGATCTCTTCCGGAGAATTCCTGCCGGGAGTAAACCAGATCTGATCCGTATGCAAATGAATGGCTGCCTTCTGCCAAGAAAGAGAGGTCTTGCGTTTGTAGGGATCTTCAAACTTCTCCCATTGGATCTGAGTTTGAGTAGAGGTCGGATTCGCTCTTAAATAGAGCCAGGCGAAAAGATTCTCTAATAGAAGAACCCCTAAAATGGCAGCAAGTAGAAGCAGGAAAATCCGCTTTTTCATTCTCAGCCAAGTTTGGCACAAGTGTGGTACGGAAAACTAGAATTCCTAGAATCGTATGTTACAACTTATCTACGAAACTATCTCGAATTCATCAATCTTGTAACAGATAGAATGCACGAAGTGCCACATCATTGACTGACATCTTCAATGAAAGAAGAACTACTTAAAAGAAGATACTATTCGTTTGAATTCACATAGAATGGATTACTAAAGACTGTTCCCGTCGGGAGTAAGGCTTGGATCCGTACATAGAAATCCTTCGGCTTGGCCTTATAAAACCCGGCCTTTTGATTCACTAAACTATGAAGGACTTGGCCATCCACTCCTATAAACTCTACAAAGAAAGGAGTGTCCTCGAATTCAAAATGAACTTCATTCCCGTTCTTTAAGTAGAATGATTTCAACTTGGGATCATCCAGGTTTCTCTTTAGTTTACGAACGCAGGCATAATTCCCTGATTTAAGAGCTTTCAGTATATCGTCTTGCTCATAAGAGTCCGTGTTTAAGAGGATGTATCTGGTAAGAGCCTCTCCCTTCTCCGCAAATAGAAGAGTGAGTTTTTCCCTTAGACCATGAGTCTTACTCGTTATCTTGACGTATTCTGCCTTAGGAAGATAATGTAGGTCGTCCCCGGACATACAGAAAGAATGAATTCCCTGGCTCAATAATTCATCCCAATATTTGAAAATGTCCCCATAAGGAGAAAGAACCTCTATAGCATCATAACCGGATAATCTTTCCAATTCGGAAAGGGTAAATCCGTTATAGAGTGTGGGATGGTTGACTACTACAAATGAGCCTTTCTCTTTTTGAACATTGATTTCCCATTGGATATTATCTAGAGAGGAATAGAGCGGGAAAAAATCGGATTCGACCTTCTCCGGACCAAGTATCGTAAGATGCCGCTTTTTAAGATTCCTTCCCCATTCATAGCCTGAGATCAGGACCGGATCGGAAGAATTCGGTTTAGTAATCTTCCCATAATCCGTAAATGCCAAGATCTTGTAGCCAAAGTTTCGGTAGATCTCCAGGATCTCTTCCGACGAATTCCTAAGAGGAGTATACCAGATCTCATTCGTATGCAGATGGATTGCGGTCTTGGCCCATTTAATTTTTGTAGTTTTTTCGTAAGGATTTTTTATTCCTGTCTGGTGTGGCTGGCCTTTGTGGAGCACTCGAAATTGCAGACTTGTCCACAAGTTAAAGGCGGCTACCGAAATGAGAATGATGGAAAAGAAAATAACGATCTTTTTTAGAATTTTCACTTTCATGTAATAAATTTTTTCAGATCGAAATCCGTTTTGAATGAATTGTCCAGCACTAATTGAAGACCTTAAAGGATAAAAGATGAAGGAACAAAGGATCGCTATCATAATACCCGCTTACAACGAAGAGTTGACGATCCGGGATACAATTCTTGCTTTTTTCAAAGAGCTTCCCAAGGCGGAATACTGGGTCGTAGATAATAATTCCTCCGACAAGACCCGTGACATAGCGGTCGATACATTAAAGAAAAATAAAATTCTAGGGAATGTACTATTCGAGCCTCGCCAAGGAAAGGCGAACGCAGTCAGAAAGGCGTTTACTCAGGCGGATGCAGATATCTATATCCTTACCGATGCAGATATGACCTATCCTGCGGAAGAAGTACACAAGCTTGCCTCACTCTTACAAGAAGAAGGCCTGGATCTTGTCGTAGGAGATCGTCTGAGCCAAGGAGTCTACGGAAAGGAAAATAAGAGGCCGTTTCATTCCTTCGGAAATCATCTAGTGATCAATCTGATCAACTTCCTATTCGGAGTACAGCTGAAGGATGCGATGAGCGGCTATAGAGTATTTTCTCGCCGATTTGTGAAGAATTACCCTATTCTCGCGACCGGATTTGAATTAGAGATCGAGATGACCTTGCACGCTTTGGACAAGAGGTTCGCTATGAAGGAAGTCCCGATCCAATATAAGGATAGGCCAGAAGGAAGCTTCTCAAAACTGAATACGATCCGAGACGGGTACAGAGTCGTGAATAATATCCTTTGGATCTTTAAGGATTATAAGCCGATGCATTTCTTCGGATTCTTTTCTTTTATTTCCGGAGTCTTTTCCTTGGTCGCAGGATTTCCGGCAATCCTAGATTATATTCGATACAAGTATGTTTACCATGTTCCGTTGGCGATCTTGGCAACGGGGCTTATGCTCTTCTCTTGGATCCAGATCGCGATCGGGCTCGTGCTTCATACGGTTTCTAAGATCCAAAGAACGAATTTTGAATTGGCTTTATTGAAGTTCGGAATGGAATTTCCGTTCCGCTCCCAAAATTCGGCGTCCCCCACCCGCAGTTTGGGTGATGGGGAGAGGCCCGTGGGCAAATCCGCTCGCCGTTAAATCATAGAATCGCGGACCTGACAACTCCGATCCGCAATTTCAAAAACGGAATCTAAATTCCGTGAAAGATTTCTTAGAGAAGAAGAAGTCGATTCTCGGATCGCTTCTTCTTCTCTGAATTGAATTTCTTATTTCAAAGAAGAAGTCAGTAGAACGAGTCCGTTCTCGGCAGATACTTCCTTAAACTCTCTCTTTGGATAGGTCAGCATCAATTCCAGAACGCTATTCCGATTGCAGATGATTGTCAGACTCTGATCCGATTCGAAAAGATCCGACTCATCCTTGAATTTGTAACTTCCTACAATGTGGATTTTTTGTTCTCTATAGAACATTGGATAGAAGGAAAGATACTTATAGAAGATAACCGGATTTCCGGACTTCTCCGCCCGATCGTAAAGGCGCAAATTCCCGTCTTGTAAAAAGGAAATGATCTTGGGTGCTAAGGTAGAAGAAAGAGTTCCGACAAATAGCATCATTCCCGCCCAGGTGGAAATCAGGAAGAAATACCATCCTTCCCCCGTTCCATTGCTCGAAAACCAAAGTCCTACCGCTCCCAAAATGACCCCTATACATAAAAGAATACCCGGCAAAGAATCGATCCCGGTAAACTGAGGCAAGGCTTCCTTTCCTACTCCGGTCAGAGAAGAAGATAATTCCAACAGGTTCGGCAAGAAGGCAAATAAAAGTCCTACAATGAGTCCGAGCCCTAAAAAGCTAAAGGAAATCCATTTTGCTTTGAAGACTTCTTCTTTCTCTGCGATCAAATAGGAGGCAAAGAAGGAAAGAGCAAAATACATAGAGGAAGAATAATGAGGGAGCTTTGTTTGCACTACGGAGAAGATCGCAAGTACGAGTCCAAGCCAGAGAAGTAAATAACGGGAGAATCGGGAGATCTTAGGATCTGTAAATAGCTTCCAATTCTTAGCCACGACAAAGAGCAGGACCGTCCAAGGGAAAAATCCGATGAACATTACAATAAAATGATAGAACCAAGGTCCAGTATGGGACTCCAAGGATTTGGTCAAAAGCTTCTTCTGGAAATCGAAGAATTGTACGATGAATTCCTCTCCGTACAGAATATAATTCGTGAGATAGTAAAAGGAAAGAACTAGCAAGGATACAAATCCGAATAGGACAAAATCGAAGAACTTCAACTTCCATCTTCTTTCCAAGATCCGGTTTGCCGCAAAAATAATGAGAGGAATGCCGAGTCCTAGTGGACCCTTAGTCAAAACAGCCATTCCCCCAAAAAAAGCGGCGGAGAAGATCCAACGAATCCTATCTTTAAATGCTTCCTTCTCATTTTCTTCGTAATAATACAAAGAAACCACGGAGAGTAAGATAAGCGTATTGAATAGATGATCAATATAAGCGGTCCTAGACAGAAGAAGAGGCAGTAAGGAGGCGGAATATAAGAATGCCCAGGCATAGCCGAAGAACCTGGAATGCAAAGAGGTTCCCAAACGCACTAAAATGAAAAAAGAGAGTAAGCCGCTTAGAACGGAAGGAAGACGGGTAGAAAATTCGTTTAATCCAAAAACTCCATAAAATGCGTTTGCTAACCAAAAATAAAAAGGAGGCTTTTCGCTGAATATCTGGCCATTGACCTGGATCCTGAAAAATTCACCGGATTCCCACATCCCTTTAGAAGCGGCACCGTAAATATTCTCGTCCCAATCGATCAGAGGAAAACTTCCCAAACCGAAAAGAAGGAACAGAAGATAGACCAGGATTAAAAGCGGGAAAAACAAATTTCGCATTGTAGATGAAAACCTTAAAGAAGAAGTACAAGCCTTGCCTTTGGTAATCCAAAAATTGAAGGCAATCTACTTCATCATTCCAAAACCGGAATTTTACAATCCAGTTTCGTTACAAAACGGAGAAAATTGAAACGGAAGAAAACTAGGTTTCGAATGCCAGGATAATACGGAATAACAAGATGGAAAAACTTCCGAAAGAATCTTCTAAGAGGAAGAAGACAAAAAAAAGCCTAACAATTCTTACGAAACGTTAGGCTTCAGAGTCGTACGGCGATTTATAAAAAATATAAATCCGTGGTCCCGTCGAAAGAACCAACATTCACTAGGCGGCTCCCCTGCCGGAGCATGCTAAAGATGGACCGGCAGGCCGCTATTGAATTACTTCAATAGCTGGAGCACGGTTTGTGGTTTCATGTTCGCCTGAGCGAGCATCGCAGTAGCAGCCTGGGTCAGGATCTGATATCTGGTGAAGCTGGTCATTTGCTCAGCCATATCAGTATCACGGATCCGTGATTCAGCAGCTTGGATGTTCTCGTAAGCGTTCATCAACCCCTTAGCGGCATGTTCCAGACGGTTGTAATAAGCTCCTAAGTCTGCTCTCTGTTTAGAGATCAGTCTTAGTGCATCGTCAGCGAGTCCGATAACGGAGTTCGCTTTTCCCGCCGTAGAAAGAGAGATGAAGGTCAGAACAGTCGGGTTTCTGAGTCCCAGAGCCGCGGTGTTCATCGTTTCAATATAAACTCTCTCTCTTTGGTGCATGTTAGCACCCATATGGAACCACATACTTGCGGTCGGATTCAAACGAGCGAAGGCTCCTGTAAGGAGTTTCATCTTGTTGAACTCGGCCTGAGAAGCAATCCTGTCGATCTCATCGACCAACTGGGAAACCTCTACTTGTATTTGTTGACGGTCTTCCTCGGTATAAATACCGTTCGCCGCTTGCACTGCAAGCACGCGGATCCTTTGAACGACTTCATGGGTTTCTTGCAGATACCCTTCCGCCGTTTGGATGAGGGACATACCGTCCTCAGTGTTTTGCTCCGCCCTGCGCAAACCTCCGACCTGAGTCCTCATTTTTTCGGACACGGCCAAACCGGAAGCGTCGTCACCTGCACGGTTGATACGCATACCGGAAGACAATTTCTCAATGTCTTTGTTCATGCTTTCGCTATTGAACTTTAAAGTTCTGTGAGCGAAAATGGCACTGATGTTGTGGTTAATAATCATTCGGTTCCTCCTTGAATCCGAATCCTCGCAAGCGAGGAATTGATCTTCCTAGAGGTCTTCCTTGACCTCTTCCCCTTAAAAATCGGGCCGGTTCCCAAAACGGAAGAGATACTTTTTTCCTGGATAGATAGATAAAAGATGCTTCCTAGGAAGATAGGATATGTCGCGTTTCGGAAGGAATGGATTTGGGCGCCCTCCGCGCTTTCGCTTAGAGCCGGGCTGCTACGGATTCGGCATTCGCCTCATCCGTCCGCGCGGGTATTTGTAGGCACTTCGACATCTCTTCCTGAATTCGCGCGTCCGGACTGAAGTCCTGCGCATCCCTGGCGCTCGGAGGACCTAGGATCTTTTTGAAAGTGCTTGCCGGAATAGAGACTTGCCCCAGTCTGAAAGAAAGATGCTCGAAAGAATCTATCTCGCGAATCCCCGCGGTTTTTGTGCCGGTGTAAAATATGCGATTTCCTATGTGGAACAGGTCCAGTCCCATTCCCAGGAACAGATCTATGTCAGAAAGGAGATCGTTCATAATCGTCGTGTCGTAGAAGACATGAAGAAAAGAGGGATCAAATTCATTAACGAGCTGAATGAGGCTCCGGACGGGGCGACTGTTATCTTCTCCGCACATGGGGTTTCTCCCGAAGTGGTCGAAGAGGCCAAAAAACGAAGTATGAAGATCGGGGACGCTACCTGTCCTCTCGTGACTCGGGTGCATAGGAAAGCCCGCCGTTATAAGGATTCCCATCAGATCATCTACATAGGGCACCAAGGACATGATGAGGCCATCGGGACCATGGGAGAAGCGGAGATGTTTCTCGTAGAATCTCCTGAAGATGTCCAAAAGCTCTCAGGAAGACTGGATACCTCTAAACCGATCACCTATCTCATGCAAACCACCCTTTCGGTTGCCGATACGAAACTGATCGTCGAAAAGATCGCCGAGCTATTTCCAAGTGTGGAACATCCTGCGAAAGACGATATTTGCTACGCTACCACTGAAAGACAGGAAGCGGTCTCTTCCATGATGGAAGAGATAGACGCGATGCTCGTAATAGGAGCGGATAACAGTTCCAATTCCTTACGCTTACTTCAATTGGCTCAGAAATCTAAACCTTCTTCCTTTAAGGTGAGTTCCTTAGAAGATCTTAGCAAAGAGTATATCGAAGAAAATGAGATCCAAACGATAGGAATTACTGCAGGAGCATCGACCCCTCAGATCCTAGTGGATGAGATCATTCGTAAGCTCAGAGAATTCTATCCCTTAGTGAGTGTGGATCTTTTCCCCGGATCTAGGGAAGATTCCATGAGTTTCAAGCTTCCTTCGAACCTGTTACTTTAAAATTCCTTATGTCCCGACTGAGTAGGATCGCAAATCCCTTTGCGAATTCAGGGCCTCTCTTTATGTTTTTATAAAATCTTTATCTTAAAATCATTATATAATCCTCGTGAAAAAGGCGTTATGCGAGAGAATAAGTCATTTTTGTGTATTTTTGTATTAAAATGGTTGAATTAACTCTTTTTTCGCGTAAGTTTTTTCCTCTGTATGGTCAAGGAAGATCTACGGTTCGGTACGGAAACCGAACTGTTCCAACTCATAATCTCTCAGACTTCCGATGCAATTCTCGTAACTGATTCGAATCTAAACGAGAACGGACCATCTATTGTATTCGCAAATCCTGCTTTCTGCGATCTCACCGGGTATCAGATAGAGGAATTAATAGGAAAATCAGCGAAGATCATGTTCGGACGGGACACCGACCGAAAAACATTACAAAATCTTAAAAATTGCGTCCAACGTGGAATCCCCTACTCCTCTTCCACGATCCACTATAGAAAGGATGGAAGCAAATACCATGCGGAGTGGACCGTGTCTCCGGTCAAAGACCCTGCCGGAAATATTACAAATTTATTATCTATTCAAAGAGATATTACGGATAAGATCCAGAGAGAGGAATTCGCAGCAAGAAGACTGAGATCGGAGATGGGTTTGACTGCCGCCTCTCAGATCCTGATGAGTACCCGACACGAAAGCTTCACGATAGAGAGAGCCATAGAACATTTTCTAGTACTGACCGGAGCGGAAAGGATCTATTACTACAAGAGGACGAGCAATCCGGACGTTCTTTTCTTGGAGGCGGAAAGTAAAAATCCATTCTCCAGTTCTACCTTAGCGGAGACCTATCCTGAGATTTCTTTGGCTTCTCGATTTTCCAGATGGAAGGGATTCCTTTACAAAAATGAGATCATCGAATTTAAGACGGAGCAACTCTCTGAGTCAGAGAGATATTTTTGTCAGGGAAGAAGATCGGATACCATCTTCTTATTCCCTCTAAAGATCTCAGGAGAATGGATCGGGTTTTTGGGAATGGAATTCTTCGAAAACCCTACTGGCCCCGAGGAACAATTCACATTTCGTACCTTTGCAGATCTGATCGGCTTCTATTTGGAAAGAAAGTCAATATTAGAAGAATTGAAAACACATAAGGAGACTCTTGAGGAAACCGTAGATAAACGGACCAAGGAGTTATCCGTACAAAAAGAAAAGGCGGAGGCTGCGAGCACCGCAAAGAGCGAATTCCTGGCGAATATGAGCCATGAGCTTAGAACTCCTTTGAATGCGATTATCGGGCTCTCTAAGCTCATCCAGCCTTCTATGGAAGATCCAAGCAACCAAAGGTATTTGGATGTGATCCATACATCAGGATTGCATTTACTAGGTCTGATCAACGATATTCTGGATCTTTCCAAATTGAATGCGGGCAAATCCACGTTCTATTTCAGCGAATTGGATCTGAGAAAAGAAATAGAACAAGTGGTCTCCGTATTGGAAGCAGAGATACTTAGGAAACATATTCACTTCGTTTGGCAGGAAACCAATGTCAGGAATCCGTTGATCTCGGGAGATCCGAAACGGATCCGACAGATCTTTCTTAATCTGGTCGGAAATGCGGTCAAGTTCACAGCGGAACAAGGATCCATTTATCTATCCATTACACAGGAACGTGGGGACTGGTTAGTTGAGTTAACGGATACAGGCATAGGGATCCCTGAAAAAGAACAGAGCAAAGTCTTTGATGCATTCTATCAGGTGGAGAACTCAAGGTCCAAGGACACGGAAGGAACAGGACTCGGCCTCTCCATCGTTAAAAAGCTAGTAGAAGCGCATAACGGCTCTATCCGTCTGAAGAGCAGAGAAGGCATCGGTACCTCTTTTTATATTAATCTTCCTATCTTGGACAAAGGAGAGAAAAAGATCCAGGTTAGGCGTACGTATTCCACTTCCTATCCCGAAAAGCTGAGAACTCATTCTTATATCAGATTCGAATGTGCGGATCGAAAAAACGAGGATTTACTTACCTCTTTCTTTAAAAAGCAGGAACAGGATCTGCACTTTCCCAAGAACAGCGGAATACATAAGAAAAAGATGATCCTCTTTCGGGATAATCTCTCTACTACGGGACTTCCCGGTTTATCGACGGCTTGGAAGACGGTTTATATTCTTCCGGAAGAAAATCGAATGGAAGGCCTCGGAGAGGATTTCGATTTCTATCTTTCTAGTCCGATCTCCATAGACGAATTGAAATTACTCCTAGAAAAATTGGCGGAAGAGATCCATGACTAATACCACCGGCTCTATCGGCACGCCCAAACTGGAAAGAAAGAGCCTGGTGCGAGATCCGGTTCTGATCGTTGAGGATAAACTGGAGAACACACTCATGCTCGAGGCACTTTGTGAGGAGTTCGGTATCCAGTATGAATCCGCATCGAACGGAGAAGAAGCTTTGGAAATGGCCAAGGCAAAAAAATATTCTATCTATATCGTAGATCTTTTGATGCCTGTGATGGATGGTCCTTCTTTCATTCGAAGATTGAAAGAGTTCGAACAGGATGCAATCATACTCGTGCAAACTGCGATCGATTCTACGGAAACAGTGATCGAGGTGATGAAGCTCGGCGTATTCGATTATATTATCAAGCCGATTTTCCCCGATCTTTTCCTGAAATCCATGTCCAAGGCCGTAGAGTATAAGGCACTGAAGGATAGAGAGAATTCTATTATAGAAGCGGAGAGTCTGAAGCTTCGGAGTCAGTTGGAATGGTTAACATATAAGGAAACGAAGAGGAAATCCGCAGACGAGTCTTGGGAAAAAACATCCATTCATTCCCTTCAGACATCCCTTTCCCAAGGTTCCGGAATAGGAGCCATTATCAGTCTTTTGGATATGGCGAGAGCCGATCTGAAAAAGGAAGGGGATTATTACCAGATCCACTCGAGCATCATGGATCTTATTCTGGAAAACCAAGAGATCACTAAAAACCTCCTGGCTGGTCTGACTCAATTATTAGAGATTATTAATAAAGATCTGAATAAGAAACCGATGCTGGCTTCCGAACTCGTCGATCGACTAAAAGGCGCCGTGGATTTCATTCGTCCCTATTTGGAACAGAAAGGGCTCAGGCTAAACCTTCCCGTATTAAAAAGAGAAGTGGAGGTGGAGATAGAGCCGGATCTATTTTTCTCCGCAGTCTATGAGATCGTTTTAAACGCGTTCAAATACTGCGCTCCTAAGACTTCCTTAGAGCTGTTTACAAGTATCAACCAAGGATACTTTTGCATCGTATTAAAGAACATCGTGGACGAAAGACCGTACGGTGGAGTGGAGGAAAAATACGAGAGTCTAGTATTACAACCGTTCTTCCGGCTTCATCCTCCTGTGGAGAGTGTCTCCCATCTAGAAAAATTCGGATTGGGTCTAGGGTTGACTGCCGTCGATCAGATCATGAGAAAACATAACGGACTATTTTTCATTCATAATGCAAAGGATCATACTGGGGATCAGATCCGTCTCTGCGTCATGAGTGAGCTATTACTGCCCATTCGCTAGGCAAGAAGAAGGGTACAAATGAAGAAAATATTGATCGTAGATGATTCCGCCGTTTTCAGAAAGATACTCAATCTACATCTTTCTCAAGCTTCTTTCAATGTGGTCGAAGCGGAAGACGGATTGAAAGGTCTTGAAAAATTGAAAGAGGGCAAAGTCGATCTGGTCGTCAGCGATATGAATATGCCGAATATGGACGGATTGAGTTTTGTCCGCGCGGTCAAGGAGGATTCTAATCATAAGTTCGTTCCGATCGTGATGCTAACCACCGAATCCCAAGAAGAGTTAAAGTCCGAAGGATTGAAAGCCGGTGCTAAAGCCTGGCTAACAAAGCCGTTTTCTCCCGAAGAGCTCCTGAAGACCATTCGGATACTGTTGGTTTAGATTTCGGTAATATTCTATGTCATTGGAAATCAAGATCTCAGAGTTAGGCCAAAAAGATTCCCGTCCTATGTATAGAGTGGATCTAATTGGGGAAGCTTCTATCTATTCCATTTCGGAATGGCAGGAGCGACTGAATTCCATTCTACAAAAAAATCCACTGCGATTGGAAATAGATGCGGGCGGTTTGGAAAAAGTGGATTCTAGCTTCCTGCAATCCCTTCTTCTTTTGAAGAGAGAATCTTTGGCTATGTCTTGGGATTTGAGTATTTCCAATCATTCCCATTCTTTATTAGAATTCTTGGATCTATATGGACTCATCGGCTATTTCCAGGATAGGATCCGGATCTCTAAGAAGGATTCGTCTTCCCTGAAATTTGCCTACGGATTGGAGAAGGCCTAATGGATCTTTCCGAAATCAAAGAGGCATTTATCCAAGAATCCACGGAGTTACTGTCTTCGGCAGAACTTCTTCTTTTACAATTAGAAAGAGGTGAATTCAACGAAGAATCCATCCATTCTATGTTCCGAGCCGTCCATACGGTCAAAGGCACGGCAGGAATGTTCGGATACGATGCCATTGAGAAATGTTCCCACGAATTGGAAACTCTGCTCGATCTGGCTCGTTCCGGAAAGACAGAACTGGATCCTGGGAAAATAGATTTTCTTTTAAGGGCGGTAGATCACCTAAAGAAGTTAGTTTCGGATCCTTATTCAGGCGATCTTTCGGATCTTGATGCGAAAGCCGAACAAGAAAAGATCATTTCCGAAGCGAAAGGATTTCTTGGCGGAGAAGAAACTCGGCAAGAAGGAAAAGGAGCACAGATCTCTCCAAAGCAATCTGGAGAATCTACAAAGAAAGGTTCCGTCAATTCAGAATGGCAGATCAGTTTCTTTCCCGGCCAAGATACATTTAGAAGCGGGATGGACCCCTACTCTTTTCTCAAGTATCTGAAGAATTTCGGGGAGATCCTTTATCTGTATGTGTATAAATCCCAACTCCCGAAATGGGAATCTTGGAATTCTGAAACCTGTTATTTAGGATTCGAGATCAAACTTCGCTCCTCGGCTAGAAAAGAGGAAATTGAGTCCGTATTTGATTTTTTAAAAGAAGGTTCCTTCTTGCGGGTGACTCCCCCTCACTCGGTAGAAGAAGTGTTCCATCAGATCTCAAAAGAGATTCCTTGCGGAGCGGAAGAATATTATAAAACTCTTGCATTATTAGGTTTAGAGATCGAGGGATTGGAGCAGGATTTTAAACACTTTCCTACTTCCCAAAAACAAGAAGTACAGAAAGTCCAAACTGCCGCAACAGCACCTAAGCTGATCCGGATCGATTCCGCGAAAGTAGATCAACTCGTGAATCTCGTGGGAGAATTGATCATCTCTCAAGCGAGTCTAGGGCGACTTCTCGCAGATACCGAAGATTCTGAATTGAATGAATCTGCGGAGATCTTTTCCAGACTTGTAGGTGAGATCAGAGAGACCGCAATGGCTCTTAGAATGGTCCCTATCGGCGAGTTGTTTGAGAAATATAGAAGAACTGTCCGAGATATTTCTCTCGAGCTTGGTAAGGATGTGGATTTTGAGATCCAAGGCGGAGAGACCGAGCTAGATCGTTCAGTGATCGAAAAGATCAACGATCCGATTGTGCATATTCTTAGAAACGCGTTAGATCATGGAATAGAACCGAGTGAGGAAAGAGAAGCATTAGGAAAATCGCAAAGAGGAAAACTGAAAATCCAAGCATCTCATGCGACTGGAAGTATCTCCATAGAGATCTCCGATGACGGAAAAGGACTGAACCAAGATAAGATCCGTAAGAAAGCTTTGGAGAAAGGGATTATAGATCCAGATCAAAGTTTGACGGAACAGGAGATCATCAATCTGATCTTTCAGCCCGGTTTTTCCACAGCAGAAGCAGTGACTAATCTTTCCGGCAGAGGAGTCGGAATGGATGTGGTCCAGCGTAATATTGAATCCTTAAGGGGATCGGTTAACGTTCAATCCGAGTTGGGGAAGGGATCAGTATTCTCGATCAGACTTCCGCTTACATTAGCGATTATTGACGGCTTCCTCGTGAGATCCAGCGATTCTTACTTCGTTGTGCCCATGGATTGGGTCAAGGAAACAATGGAATCGGAACTACAGCTCCTTCCCGAAGAGATCGCCGGTTCCATCAACCTAAGGGGTGAAGTTCTTCCTATTCTTCATTTGGGAAGGTTCTTAGGGCTCCCTGGCTCCGACGAAGGAAGAAAGAATATTCTAGTTCTGGAATATGAAGGAAAGAACTTCGGTATTTTGGTCCATGATCTACTCGGCGAGATCCAATCCGTCATCAAACCCTTAAACGAGATCTTTAGAGGGATCCAATGTATTAGTGGAACCTCTGTATTAGGCACGGGTAAGATCGCCTTCATTCTCGATGTTCCTGGACTTCATTCCCTATTAAAGATCCAAAGATCGAATTTGAGAGAAAGAGAAAAGATACGCTCTAAGTAGGAATAAATCCTATCATACTGCATTCATGATCGAATTAGAAATAAGTTATTAATTTTGAGAATAGGTAAAAACGTATGGCACAAGGCAAAAGCAAAGCAATCGTTCTGGTTTGGATCTTTCTATTAGGGATCCTTCTTACTTTTGGATCTGCCGGTTGGAGTTATTATTTCGACCATTTTGGACCGGATCAAAGGGATTCGAACGAATCCGGCTCGTCTCCTGGAGAAACGATCCGATCGAATTTTTCTTATTTAGGCTCGGATCTATATTCCCTTTTTATGCCGAACCAAAATAAAGAATCTCTAATATCGAAACTGGATTCCATTAAAAAGAAGAAGGAAGATCTGAAGGCTGATCTTTCGTCCTTAGCCAAGGCAGGATCGAATTCTTCCGAATTAAAAATGCTAGAAGAAGATCTGGATGAGGTCTATGAATCTCTCCTCGCGGGAAAGGCGATCCTAAGTGGAGCGGGTAAGAATACACAAGAAAATTTTGTCGAGCATCTGGTTCAGTCCACTCTTCCTAAGTTCGAGGTGCTACGAGAAAAGTGGTCCGGGACTTCTTTCGAGATCCCTCCTAAGGCCATTGCAAAAGGATCCGTATATTACCATTTCCTATTCGCGGTATTCGGGACACTGCTTTTGCCTGCCTTAGCCATCTACCTGAAACCATTCTCCAGAGGACCTGTGTTGGATTCTAGAGCGGATTCGGAAGAATTTGTTCGGATCAAGACCGCTTTAGATAACGTGTCTACGAATATCATGATGGCAGATGTAAATCTGAAAGTTACTTATATGAATAAGGCGATCCGCCATATGTTCTCCGATGCGGAAGAAGATATCAAGAAGCAACTCACTCAGTTCCGCTCGGAAGCATTGATGGGCACGAATATTGACGCATTCCACAAGAATCCGGCTCACCAACGGAACTTACTAAAAGATCTGAGTAAAACCTTCCGCTCTAATATTGAGATCGGTGGACGTTCCTTTGATCTGATCGCGAATCCTATCTTGACGAACTCAGGAGAAAGATTAGGAACTGTAGTCGAATGGGCGGACGTGACAGAACAGAAAAAAATGCAGGAAATCCGTAGAGCGGAAAACGAAGAGCTTACTCGTATCAAAGTCGCCCTGGATAATACGAGCACCAATATTATGATCGCCGATAATAACTTGAATATCAAGTACATGAATAAAGCGATCGTGAAGATGTTCGAGATCGGTGAGAATGATATCCGGAAACAACTGAGTAATTTCCATTTGAACAAACTCATCGGATCGAATATAGATACTTATCATAAGAATCCAGCTCACCAAAGAGGATTGCTCGGTTCTTTTACTACAACATTTAAATCCAGTATCGAGATCGGAGGTAGAACATTTGATCTCATCGCAAATCCAATCTTAACCGACTCGGGGGATCGACTCGGCGCGGTTGTGGAATGGTCGGATGTGACCGAGCAGAAAAAGGTCGCTGAAACAAGAAGGCTCGAGAATGAGGAATTAACCCGGATCAAGGTGGCATTGGATAATACCAGTACCAACGTAATGATCGCGGACATGGACTTCAATATCAAGTACATGAACAAGGCAGTCTATAAGATGTTCCAGGGAAGCGAGATGGACATTCGGAAACAATTGAGCGCCTTTAATTTGCAGAAATTGATCGGAACGAATATAGATAGTTTCCATAAGAATCCATCTCATCAGAGAAATCTGATCGGAAATTTGAATTCTACCTATGAGTCTTCTATCGCAATAGGTGGTCGCTCTTTCAATTTAGTCGCTAACCCGATCCTAAGCACAGACGGTCAAAGATTG
Organism: Leptospira langatensis; assembly: GCF_004770615.1. Lineage (NCBI taxonomy): Bacteria > Pseudomonadati > Spirochaetota > Leptospiria > Leptospirales > Leptospiraceae > Leptospira > Leptospira langatensis. Next base: position 186,118 of record NZ_RQER01000002.1, on the reverse strand, counting down.
GGCGCCGTGGTGGAATGGTCTGACGTTACGAATGAGCTTGCGGTGCAGAAGGAGATCGAAGAGATCGTAAATGCGGCAACCAAAGGAGATTTCAAGACCAGAGTTATTATGGACGGCAAGGAAGGTTTCTTCAAAACACTCGGAGGAGCCTTGAATTCCCTACTCCAGGTCAGCGAGGTGGGACTGAACGAGGTTCTCTCCGCGTTAGAGAGACTCGCTAATGGGGATCTTACTTCTAAGATTGAGAATGAATACTTCGGTACTTTCGGTAAGCTGAAAGAGTTCGGGAATAGTACCGTGGATAAACTAAACGAGATCATGGGAGATATCGTCATGAAATCGGGAAGTTTGGTCGGTTCCGCTGCAGAGGTTTCCTCCACTGCAAATTCATTGAGCCAGGGAGCTTCTCAACAAGCTGCGTCCGTAGAAGAGACTACTTCTTCTCTCGAAGAAATGACCGCTTCTATCGATCAGAACGCAAGTAACTCCAAACAAACAGAACAGATCGCGAGCCAGTCATCCAGAGATGCGGAAGACGGTGGAAAGTCTGTAACTGAGACCGTAAGTGCGATGAAGCAGATTGCGGAGAAGATATCGATCATTGAGGATATCGCTTATCAAACGAACCTACTCGCATTAAATGCAGCGATCGAAGCTGCAAGAGCCGGAGAGCATGGTCGAGGATTCGCAGTGGTCGCTTCCGAAGTGCGCAAGCTTGCGGAAAGAAGCCAGAAATCCGCAAATGAGATCTCTAGTCTTGCCGTTTCTTCTGTTGCGATCGCAGAGAAGGCAGGGAAACTCATTGGGGATATCGTTCCGAATATTAGAAAAACTGCGGATTTGGTCCAAGAGATCACCGCTTCCAGCGAGGAGCAGGCCTCGAGTGTGGTGGAGATCAATAAGGCAATGGGACAATTGGATCAGGTATCCCAGCAGAACGCTTCCGCATCGGAAGAGTTAGCTGCCATTGCGGAAGAGATGAATAGCCAAGCGGAATCCTTGCGAGAATCCGTAATGTTCTTCCGTTTGAGTAAAGAGCATCAGTTCAAGGAAGTGAGTAATGGGTCGAAAAAGGCCTCTCTGAGATCCATCAACGTGCAAGAGAAATCCAAGTTCGAGAAGTATTGAGGGTCAGATGAGCAATTTCGAGGACAATCAATACTTAACCTTTAAGATAGGAGACGAAACTTTCGGGATCGGGTTACTGAATGTAAAAGAGATCTTGGAATACACTCATGTGACCACTGTGCCCATGATGCCTTCCTTCATTCCGGGAGTGATCAATCTTCGTGGCAATGTGGTCCCTGTCTTGGACGTGAGCGATAAGTTCTTTAGGAAGAAACATTCTCCGGACAAGAGAACTTGCATCGTGATCGTAGAGGTGCCGGAATCGGTGAACGGGGCTAGAATGGATATAGGTCTTATCGTGGAATCCGTATATGAGGTATTGAGTATCCCTTCTTCGGAGATCGAGCCTCCCCCTACTTTCGGTTCGAGGATACGAGTGGACTTTCTTTCAGGGATGGCAAGACAGGCAAGCGGTTTCATTCTTCTTTTGAATCTTGTACGTCTTCTTACTGTAGAGGAATTGACCGCACTGGAAGAAACAAGAGAAGAAGCGAGTCATCTAACGGCTTCGAATCCGGCATAATGGAACCTGACATTGTAAAGGATATCTTCCTACAACCGGGAGGATTATACTGGGGAGAGAACGGTACAAGGATTCGAACTCTACTCGGGTCCTGTGTCGCGATCTGTCTTTGGCATCCTTATTATAGAGTGGGAGGAATGGCGCATATCATGCTTCCTAAGAGGCCCTCTAGTGTTCCCGATCCGCACAATAAGTATGCGGACGATGCGATCGAAACCTTCTTAGAGAAATTCAGTCTACTGGGCGAAAGGCCTGGCAGATTCGTCTGTAAGATCTTTGGAGGAGCTTCCATGTTCTCGCCGGATGAGGAGAATTTAGAGGAAGTGAGAAAGATCGTTGAGATTGGCGATAAGAATGTAGAGGCGGTCCAAACGCTGATCAAGAAGGCAAATATCACTCTTTCGGCCGCAAATACCGGCGGATCCTCTCATCGAAAGATCTATTTCTCTCTTTGGGATGGAGAGGTATATATGGAAAATCCAAAGAATTCATAAAATATGATATATGTTTTTATAATAGATGATTCCGCAGTGGTCCGCACTGTGCTTACGCAGGTTTTGGAAAAGAACAATGATATAAAGGTGATAGGCTCCGCTCCCGATCCGGTATTCGCTTTGGAAAAGTTAGAAAGGTCGAATATCTGGCCCGATGTATTCGTATTGGATATAGAAATGCCCAGAATGGATGGGATCAGTTTCTTGAAAAGGATCATGCAAGAAAGACCTACTCCTGTACTCATCTGTTCCTCTCTTGCGGAAAAGGAGTCGGAGACGACTTGGATTGCCTTGAAAGAAGGAGCCGTGGGTATAGTGACCAAGCCGAAGATAGGATTAAAGGATTTCTTGGAGGATTCGGTAATTTCCTTAGGAGAGGCGGTCCGTTCCGCTTCCGTTTCTAGGGTAAGGTCCCATAACAAGTCAGCAGTCCCAGTCATGAAAACAAATGCATTAGATTTTTCGAAAATTAAGACGACGGATCGGATCGTGGCTATCGGGACTTCTACCGGGGGAACTATCGCACTCGAAGAAATACTTACTTCTCTTCCTGCAAATTGCCCGGGAATAGTGATCGTTCAGCATATGCCTGAGAGATTTACGGAGGCCTTTGCAAATCGCCTGGATAAGCTCTGCAAGATCCAAGTCCGAGAGGCAAAGGATGGGGATAGGGTGCAAGAAGGCACTGCTCTCATCGCTCCCGGAAACAAGCATATGGAAGTCATAGGTAACGGAGCGCAATTCGTGGTTCGGGTCAAGGAAGGACCTCTCGTAAACAGACATCGCCCTTCAGTAGATGTTCTATTTCACTCGGTCGCTAAGAATGTGGGGAGGAATGCTAAGGCCTTCTTGCTCACTGGAATGGGAGCCGATGGCGCAGAAGGTCTATTAGAGATCCGTAAAACAGGTGGAAGGACTATTGCTCAGGACGAAGCAAGTTCAGTGGTATTCGGAATGCCTAGGGAAGCGATCGAGAGAGGAGCCGCGGAAAAGATCCTTTCCTTGGAGGAGATCCCAGCGGAGATCCTTGCTTAAGTAGAGACCAAAGCAAGGATCCTTTGCATTTTTTAGAGTAAGGAAAGAGTAACCTTGTTCCTTCTTTCTTGGATCTCTTCCGGGGTTTCGATCTTTAAGACCTCGTCCGGAACGATCTTGAAGATGGACTGTCCCTTTTGGATGATCTTTCCGTCGCTGTCTTTCAGAAGAACTTCTTTGACGGTTCCCGAGAATGGTGCAGTGATCTTGTTGAACATCTTCATAACCTCTACGATGAATAGAGGCTGACCAGCCTTGAAATGCTCTCCTTCTTTCACCATTGCAGGAAGATCAGGTGCTTCCTTGGAATAGAACATTCCACCCATAGGAGACACGATCTCGTCGGAACTTGCTTTAGGAGCCGGAGCCAAGAACTTGATAAACGCGTCTCTTGTATCCGCCTTTTTGAATTCCTCAGGGATCACTGGCTCTAAGTTTTCGTCGATCGAAAGTTTATAGAACCCGGATTTGTTTCCGAGATTCGGGATCAGTTTTAAGAGTTCCAATCCAAGTTGGAATCCTTTATGAGAAGCAACTGCCTTTGTCCAAAGAGCATCGTCGAAACCGGAAGGTTTAGGTCCTGCAAAGAACGAATCCCATTCCGCTGAATCCGCTTTCTTGCCGGTTCTTACTTCTAATTCTTTATAAAAAGCTAATGCAGCTTGGAGTATTTGTTGGTCATGATCCCAGATCTGTTCGGATGGGGATTGGTGCAATTCGCCTTCCATATGCTGGTAGTAATAGAGATCGGTAAGGATATGGACAGGATTTCGAAGCCACACGACCTGATCCTTCTCTATCTTCCAAGAAAGGTTCTCGTGATAACCGATAAACCCTGCAAGTAGATGGGCATCGGCGAGTATATCCGCCACTGGTCTTGTGATCAGGGTGAGTTTTCTGGAAAGTACCTTCTTCGCTTCTGCGGGAGCCGCGGAAACGATCTTGTTCCAAGCCACCTCCAGATCCACGTCTTTGCCTAAGCTTTCCAGAGCACCTACTGCCGCCAGATAGGAGATCATGAACGCAGTAGAAGGCTTGAATAGCGCATCCTTTCCAAGGATCCAGTTAATCAATCCGTAATGTACGATCAGGTTGGTTTGCAGATCTTGTCCTCGTAACTCGGTCTTACGAAGTATATTTCCGAGTTTACGAAGGTTGTCTTCTCTGCTGATCCCATATGTGATCAATAGAGCGATATTCGAATCGTATGCTCCAGCTACTTTATAATGTACGAATAAACCTGTGTCAGGATTACGAACGGAGATCCCTTGGTCGTCACGGATCTCTTCCGGTAAAGGTTTGGACCAATTCAGGATCACACCGCCGGCATGAGGTTGGATCGCCTTGTTCGTAGCATTGATCCGGACTTCCGCTCCGGAAATATTCCGAACGATACGCTCCGGCTTAGGCAATCTTTTTCCATGGAGTGCGATAAGCGCCATCGCTTCGATCAAACTATCTACGACGAAGAATTCGGCCTTGTTTTCCGGGTTGGTAAATTTAAGGGAATAGACCATCTCAGTCACTCTGTGTTCTACCTGGATACGAGTGTTCATCTCCATGAAGAAGTGATTGGTCCCTTCTACGATTAGCTCGAAAGTGGAAACGCTATTGAGTGCCACTGCCTTTCCGAATCTTTCGGATTGCTCTTCCATTTCTTGCAGTACTTTTAGATCTGCCTTTAGGATCTCTGCTTTCTTCGCGGAAACTTTCTCTACGGCAGCGATCTCGTTTTGGAGCAATTCCTGTGTTAAGGAGATCTCGAGTAGTTTTTGCTCGTGCATCTGAACGGAGCAATCCCTTCCCCCAAGAGCGAGACACCATTCTCCGTTTCCGATCAGCTGGATCTCGTTGTGACGGGTCTTTTCGATATTCAATTCGATGAGGAAGTTTCTATTGGAACCTGGAGCGGTTACCTTGGACTCGGATAGGATCTCCTGTACTGCAGTTTTGACCTCGTCCGGTTTAGAGACGACCCTTTGTCCTTTTCCTCCACCACCGCCCACATACTTAAAGCGGATCCTGTTGGTCGGATACTTCTTCCAGATCTCTGCACATTCGATTTCGGCCTGTGCTTGCAATTCTGCAATGGTGACTAACTCTACAATTTTCTCGTAACCGGCATAGAGAAGAGCTTCTGCATTTTCTGCCGCGCTAACGGAAGAATTATAAGTGAAGTTTAATCCCTTTTCTTTTGCGAGAGCAGAAAGTGCTTTCTCATCCGGCGCCTTCTTCAGTAAGCAAGTGGCAGAGATCGTATCCACACCTGGAGTTACGGAAACATTCAGTTTACGAGCGAGTTTCTTTGCCTCATCCTTAGAACCTGCCTGGTGAGCCACATGAGAAGAAGGTCCCATAAAGGTGATCCCACTCGCCTCGATCGCCTCGATGAACTCGGCGTCCTCTGCCATGAATCCGTATCCGGCAAAGATATGGGTGTAATCGTTATCCTTTGCGATCTGGATGATCTGCTTAATGCGAGCGGCTTTCTCTTCGGCGCCGGCACCCATATAATCCGGGACTCGGTGGATATTGGAAGGGAATCTAAAATCCCTTAGTTCGGGAGCAAGAGCCATCGGATAAACGACGGAGTCTTTTTCGGAGAGAAGGATCCCATATTCCCTAACTCCGATCTGGTCGAAGATCTCCATGGCTTCCTTACGCACAGGTCCTCTACAAACGATCAGACATTTGATCGTCTCTAAGGAGAAGGAATGGATCCAAGGTGAAGTAGATTCGCGAAATGTAATACGTCGATTTTGGTAGTCGATCATCTTTGTTTACTCGAACTCCCTTTGAGGTCCGGACATTGGTCCTGGTTTGTAGTGTCGGATTAAATAATCCAAGTTTTGGAAGAGTATATTTCTTGTGGTTCCCGGAAGAACGATCCTGGAAACGGATCCGAGAGAAAGAGCTTCTTTCGGGTTCATGAGTTCCTTTTCGTATCTTTGGGAAAGAGATTGGAGTTTCTTATCTCTAGTAGCGGCAGCTTCTTTCTCAGAAACGCCTTTCTTCAGGTTCTCTTTATATTCCCTTTGGATCTCGGAGATCTCGTCCTTGTAGACGTAGTCTTTCCCCGCAGGTCCCATCACTGCAATCCTTGCAGTAGGAAGAGCAAATACCATATCGGCTCCCGTATGATAAGAGTTGAAGGTAGCGTAAGCTCCGCCGAACGCATTTCGGATGATCAGGGTCAATCTTGGGGTCCTGATATCGATGATAGAATCCAAAAGTTTTCTTCCTTCTAGAACGATACCGTTTTGCTCCTGCTCTTTTCCAGGTAAGAAGCCTGTGGTATCCTCTAAGAAGACAAGAGGTATATTGTACACATTGCAGAAGCGGATGAATCTGGTTCCTTTTCTCGCCGCGCCGATATCGATCTGACCGGAAGAAACAGCAGAGTTGTTCGCTACGAAACCTACTACGTGCCCCCCTAATCTACCGAATGCAGTTACCAGGTTCCTGGATCTTTGCGGTTGGATCTCGAAGTACTGTCCATGGTCACATATATTCTGAATATATAATGTAATATCGAATGGAGTGTTCATTCCTGTTGGGGAATTGAACGTCTTTTTGAAAAGGATCTCTTCCTCGTAAATGAATCTGTCTGTAGGATCCGAGGTAGGATGGAAAGGAGGAAGGCTAGAGTTATTGTCCGGCAGATACGATAGAAGACGAAGTGCAGTTCTAAGAGAGCCTAACTCGTCGTTCGTAACCAGATCCACAACACCGCTTTGTCCATGGACTTTCGGTCCACCTAGATCGTCGGCGCTGATATCCTCTCCCAGAACCGATTTAACGACTCCAGGTCCGGTCAATCCGAAGAAGGTACCTTCCGGTTGGATCATGAAAGATCCCTGTCTTGGAAGATAAGCTCCTCCCCCAGCGTTGAATCCGAACATGAGCATTAGGCTTGGGACTACTCCGCTGATCTTACGAAGAGCAGTAAACGCTTCCGAATAACCGTCTAACCCGCCCACTCCCGCAGGAACATAGGCACCGGCGGAGTCGTTCATTCCGATCAAAGGAATTCCATGCTCTCCCGCCATATAGATGAGTCTCGCAAGCTTGTTTCCATTGGTTGCGTCCATGGAACCGGCTCTCAAGGTGAAGTCATGTCCGTAGATCGCGACATCCCTTCCGTTAATATTTAAGATTCCAGTGATTAGGGAAGCACCGTCTAGGTTCTTTCCCCAGTTTTGGTAGAGTATATTCGGTTCGGAATTGGTAAGTACCTTAATTCTTTCCCAAACAGTCATCCTTCCCTTGGAGTGTTGGACTAGGATCCTGTCCGTTCCACCACCTTTAAGGGGTTTCTCCAAGAGCTCTTTGCCCATGGTATTTGCTTCTTCATAGATACCGGGACTGGTTTCCGGTTCCGCATTACTAGTATTTAGGAATGGATTTTCAAACGAGTACGTGTGTTCCGACATATTGGTGTTGTCCGCCCGTACACAGGTTTTTAGAAAAAGGTCTGGGAGGAAAGCTTAAAATCAAATATGGGAAGAGGTTCAGAAGAAGTACTAGCGCCTCTTTTTAAAAATCGAGGCGGTTCGTATAGGGAACTATTGTAAGGAAGAATCTACCGTATCATAGATCCTAAAAAGAGAATCCATGTCTATGATCTCGAATACCTTTCTCACCGCAGGACGAAGCGCTGCAAGTTTCAATTGGATCTCTCTTTCCTTGCAGACTCGCAAGGATCCTACGATCACTCTAAGGCCTGCCGAAGAAACGAACTCTACATTGGACATGTCCAATACGATATTCTGCTCCGTAGCCTTTCGGATATGATCCATGAACGCTTGTTCGATCCTATGGGTATTATGAACATCCATGTTCCCGATCAGATGAATCACCCTCGAGTTCCCTTTGATTTCTACTGTAAGTTCCATCCTTTCCTCAGTCGCTTAACGAAAGTATTTTTGGAGGGTAAGAAGATTCCTTCCCTCCTCGATCTTATAATCCACAACGTCCATTAACGTCTCTATCAGATATACGCCGAAGCCGCCCTTTCTCTTTCCGGTGAGATTTTCCTCTATGGAAGGCTCTTTGACGGTCCTTCTATCGAATCCCCTTCCGGAATCCGTTAATACGATCGTGATAGAATCTTCCGTGAACCGAATTTTACAATCGAATTTCGGATTTCTGAGCAGAGTATCCCTATAACCGTGCATTACAATATTGGTCGCAGCCTCGTCGCAGGCCAAAAGTATATCATCTCTTAGGAAATCCGGTAGATTCCTTACCTTGATCGTATCGTAAATAAACTCTCTGAAAATGGGGATTTGAGCCGTACTGGCATCAAAGGTCCTAAAAAATTGAAAATCGTCGTTGTACTTCAGAAGAAGGACCGTAAAATCGTCGAAAGGCTCTTTTCCAGACGAGAACTCTCTCACTGTATGGTACAATTCTTCTACGATTTTCTTTGCAGGAAGATGCCTTCTCGCTCGGATCTCTTCGATCATCCTTTCCAATCCGAACTCATTACCTTGTGGATCCTTCTCCTCCACTGCGCCGTCCGTGTATAGAACGAAGATATCTCCCGGTTTGACTCGGAAATTCCCGCCCTTGTACTTTGCAGTTGGGATCACACCTAAAGGAGGACCTTGTCCTTTGAGCAATTCATAAGAGCCATCTTCCTTGATCCAGACCTGGTCGTTATGACCAGCGGATGCATACTCGATCGTAAAGAGAGAAGGATTATAGTGAATGAAGAATGCGGTTACGAACATCCCAAAATGAGAGTCCTCGAAGATGAGTTCATTTCCTTGTCGAAGGATCTCTTCCGGAGTTAGATCATGGTTTCGAGCTAGAGTACGAATGATAGAAGAACTCATCGCCATGAAAAGTGCTGCAGGTAGGCTTTTACCGGAAACGTCTGCGATCAAAAACGAATACTGTCCGTCGCTGTACTGGTAGTAATCGTAAAAGTCTCCCGAAACATCCTTGGCAGGAGCAGAAAGAATTCCCAGATCGAAATTAGAATGGAAGGACTTCTCCGAAGGAAGAATGTTCTGTTGGATCTTTCGAGTGATCTCCATCTCCTGTTGGATCGCCTTCTTCTCCAACATCTCGTTACGTAAACGGAATGCCTCGAATCCTTTTGTGAACTGAGAAGCCATGGTCTGCAAGAGCCTAAAATCAGAATCCTGGTAGGAAAGTTTATCCTTTCTATCTCCTACTGTCACGGCACCGTATGCTTCCCCACTGGATAAGAATAAGGGAACGATAATATAGGACCCTTTCAAGAACCTTCGATCCAACTCCTTGGGGAATGGTTGGTTTAGGATGTCTCTTTTTAAAACAGGCAATCCTTCTTTGATGCTGGATAGGATTTGGGTTCCTTCCATTTCGGATTCTAGGACTCGATCGATCTTTTCTCGATTCCCATCAAAGTATGCGCAGTTTACATGATCTTCTTTACTAAGGCTATATAAGAAGATACCGGCGACAGTCGCATCCAACTCTCGGATGATCATTCGGATGGATCTTCTGACAAGGCTCAAGCGATTGCTGGATTGACTAACTGCTTGGGAAAGTTCGAATAAGGACTGTAGTTCCGAGACTTTTTTTCGGAGATCCCTGTTTGCATTTTCCAAGTTTTGGAGAAGTCCCGTTTTTTGGATCGCAAGTGCTGAGGTTCCGGAAAAGCTCAAGAATAGCTCTAGGTCTTCGCCAGTGAATGTTTCTCTATCAACGGTATTGATTGCTTCGATAACGCCGATCACCTCGTCGTTTGCAACGAGAGGTGCAGCCATGATGTTTCTGGTAGTGAACTGAGAAGCCTTGTCCACTTCCTTATAGACACGATCGTCGTTTTGAGCGTCGTTGATAATGATGGGCTTTCTTTCCCGAACGACTAAACCGGCGACCCCTTTGCCGACCGGGACCTTCATCTTGGAGACTGCTTCGCTCTTTTCCCCCAAAACAGTATGAAAGTAAAGATTCTCTTTCGTCTCGTCCAGAAGAAGTACACTGCATGCTTCTGTCCGAAACACTGTCTTGGACGAAAGCATGATCGCTTCTAAAAGCTGAGAAAGATCCAGAGAAGAATTGATGAGTCCCGAAACCCGAATGACCTCGGTAAGTAGAAAATCGAAACGCTCAGATTGTCTCTTTGCCTGAGCCGCTTCCAAAACCAATTGAGTCGTAGCAAGTAAGGAGAGTGTCACAAGAGACGCATCACCTGAGACATGGGACTCCTTGAGAAGTCTTCCTACGGTTTTGCAAGTGGTACGGAGCAATTCGAAGTCAGTCTTAGCAAATCGATCCGCGGTAGTCTTTCCGAGAAGAACAAGGATTGCGTAACTGGACTGGTTCTTTTTGAGAGTATTATCCACATCTTCCGCTTTGAGTTTGCAGACAAGAATAGGATATTTGCTGGCGTGCTTGCCCCAGGGGGGAGTTTTACCTTTTTCTAATAAAAGGTCTTTGCCGGAATCGGAGAATGCCCAGTGAGATGCTTCTATCAGATCCTTTTCATTCTTTCCGGAAATTTGTCGGATCTGCCCCGACTCAGTTCTTGCAAAGATACCCCCGACTTCCGCTCGGGTGAGAGCCATGGACTCTCGTAAGAAGCTGTCAAAGATCGCGGAGACTCCGAGACCCTCCTCCAAGAAGAGGGAGCCGTCGGGTCGACTTCTAAGCAATGTCTCCTTTTTTTTAGGCTGAGTCAAGGTAGGAAAATTAGGCTTGGAACTTGAGGGATTGTTCCCTTAATTTTTTGTTTGCGAGTTCTAGATCTTTGATCTTGCTCATTGCGGTGATCAACTCGTCTCTGGATAAGTTAGTTACAATGGAGGTTGCGTCGAATGCTTCTTTTACGTTCTTTAATTCTTGTCCGGAATATTGTATGATAGTTTCATACATACGAATGATCTCATCCGCATTTTCTAATTCTTGTTCATTCAATCTCAGAACTTTCTCATAACCTTTGATAATATCGTTCTGGATTTTTATCTTTTTCTGTAGTTCCTCGACGGAATCGCTCATTCGATTGCTCCTATGAATTATCTATTGACAGTGGTCCCTGAAAAACCAACTTGGAATCGCGGGGACGTAGCTCAGTTGGGAGAGCGTTTGAATGGCATTCAAAAGGTCGGGGGTTCGATTCCCCTCGTCTCCAACCACCCTCCAGGCAACCTAATAGATAGTTTCCTTTCGTGAACACTGTCAAGACTTATGCAAGACAATCGCTGGACTTTTACAAGCCGAGGAAATCCGAAACGAGACGAAGTACTTTGGCTCCGGGACCCTTTGCATTCTTTCAACCGGTCTTTTTCTCCGGAACTTTCTTCCGAATATTACCTTACTGTTGCAGAGTCTCCTGAGAAATTTTCGGGATTTGCGCCGACGGAGATCTATCAGTTCCTTTCCACTCGAAAGAAGAAGCTGATCCTGATCGCCGAAGGATTCTCCGCTAGGATCGCACTTCCTTTTGCTTTCGAAAATCCCGATAAAGTGAGTTCCATTTTTCTAATTTTCCCGAATCCGATGCCTGTTTCCGGTTATGCCATTCCCCTATTGGAAAAGGCCGACTGGTTCCTTAGGAATCTTACACAGATCCCCCGCTTCTTCTTGGATCCGTTTGGCCTGGAAAAAGTATGGAACGGCCTTGAGAAGGAAGATTTGTATTCCGGAACAGTTCCTTGCCCCATGGGGATCCTATTGCCAAGGACGGTCGGACCCCTGGAATCCCAGGCGTCCTTTCTGCAAAATCTTTCCATTTCTACTTCCGTATATCGCTGGGAGACCTTAAACTCGAATTTTTCGGAACCTAGCTCGCAAATATTAGCTAAAATGTTAGAATCCTTTTTGAAATCTGGTGGGCAAAAACCGGTAAAAAATGGCACTAGGACTAGGTTCTAAAATGTCAGTGCGCAAAATCCTAAAAATCGGTGATCCTCTTCTGAGAAAAACGAGCGAACTCGTAAGTCCGGACGAATTGGGTACAAAAGAGTTCAAGAAACTGATCCGCGATATGTTTGATACGATGAGACATGCGGAAGGTGTAGGACTAGCCGCTCCTCAGATCGGGATCCTGAAAAAGATCGTAGTAGTTGGTTCCGAACCGGACGATGAGGCACCCGCAAGCTCTCAGGTTCCCGAAAGGATCCTGCTCAATCCGGAGATCACTCCGATCACAGAGTCTGTGGATGGAAATTGGGAAGGTTGTCTTTCCGTTCCAGGAATGAGGGGCTATGTGGAAAGACCGAACAAGATCCGAATGAAGTGGATGGACGAGAAGGGAGGTAACCATGACGAGGTCATCGAGGGCTACCAAGCTGTTGTCTATCAGCACGAATGCGATCATTTGAACGGAGTATTGTACGTGGATCGTTTGAAAAGCACCAAGATGTTCGGCTTCAATGATTCCATGGAATTTAGCGGTCCGATCCTGGACTAAGTCCTTCTTCCTAATCTAAAACCGTAAGCCAAAGAAGTCCTATGAAAACCATCCTAGAATATTTTCTCTCGAAGACTATCTTCGTGAATCTTCTCACCTTTTTGATCATTTTCTTCGGCGGGCTGGCAGCAGTCCGAATGAATCGGGAAGCCTTTCCGAATATTAACTTCGATATAGTTTCGGTTTCCACTTTGTATTTGGGAGCTTCTCCCCAAGAGGTAGAGAAGCTTGTCACGAACCCGCTGGAAAAAGCGATCAAGGAAGTGGACGGGATCAAGGAATACAGATCCGCTTCTATCGAGGGAAGATCCGGTATCGTGATCACTTTGGATCCGGATACTAAGAATACGCAAAAGGTCGTGGATGATATCAAGTCCGCTATCGATAGAGTGGAAGACCTACCGGAAGAAGCGGAAGATCCTATCGTTACGGAGATCACCACTGCCCGCACTCCAGTGATAGAAGTTTCCGTTACTCTAAAGAAGGATGACGGATCGGTCGAGGCGGAGAAGAGACTACGCCAGCAGGCCAAGATCGTTGAGCAGGCCTTATTGGATATTTCCGGGGTCGCAAAAGTGGCACGCAGAGGTTGGAGAGAAACCGAGATGCAGGTGGATATCCTACCTGGTAGCCTGAACGGACTCTATCTAACCGGGCAGGACGTAATCAATGCATTAAAGAATCGTAACGTAAACGTTCCTGGTGGGAATATAGTAGGTCTGGAGAAAGAGGTAATTCTCAGGACCATCGGAGAATTCGATACTCCGGACGAGATCTCTAAGGTCCACGTGAGAGGAAATGAGATCGGAAATGCGATCCGTATTCATGATATAGCCAGGGTTACAGAGGGCTTACGAGAAGCCGACTATGTGGAGAATGTGAACGGCAAGAAGACGATCGCGCTCACCGTTCTGAAACGTCAAAGTTCGGATGCCATTAAGGTGGTGGACGAGGTTAAGGAAACCGTCCGAAAATTCGGAGAAAGCAATCCCGAATTCGAATACGCATTCGTAAACGATCTCTCTAAGTATATTAGAAGAAGGTTAAATGTACTTATCTCGAATGCGACTTTCGGAATGATACTAGTCACCGCTTCCCTATTCTTCTTTTTAGGGTGGAGAGTAGCCCTTATGACTGCGCTTGGGATCCCGGTTTCCTTCGGCGCAACCTTCATTTTGATGAACCAGTTCGGACTCACGTTGAACCTGATCTCCATGTTCGGGCTAGTGCTTGTAGTCGGGATCTTGGTGGATGACGCAATCATTATCTGCGAGAACGTATACCGCTATATAGAAGAAGGGCTTCCTCCTTACGAAGCCACTCTGAAAGGAACCCTGGAAGTCGTCTCTCCCGTGACAGCGACGGTGACTACTACAATTGCCGCATTCGCTCCTATGCTCTTCATGTCCGGGATCTTCGGGAAATTCGTATTTAGTATTCCATTAGTCGTGATCATTGCACTTTGTGCTTCTCTTTCGGAGGCATTCTTCATTCTTCCGAATCACCTCTATGATATCAATAAACGGAACGTGAAAACGGGAGAGATCAAAGGCGAATCGGGTTGGTTTGCCAGATTCAGGAATACAAAGTACATTCCGGTCCTTAAATACGCTCTCAAACATCCTTGGCTTATGAGCTGGGGAGTCTTTGGGCTTTTGATCGCAAGCTTTGTGATCCTTGCAGGCTATCCCAGATTCAAACTCTTTCCGGGATCTGTGGATCAGTTTTACGTAAAAATATCAGCAAAGACGGGATCCAGTCTTCCGGAAACCTATCGTTACCTGAAAGTCTTAGAGCAAGAGATCTCCCAGATCCCTAAGGAAGATCTGGAGAATTATGCTACCAGGGTCGGGATCATCCAGGCCAATCCGAACGATCCGTTCACAAAACGAGGAAAGCATTTCGGAATGGTAATGGCTTATTTGACTGCCGAAGAGAACAGGAAGAAATGCCATAAGACCGACGATATTATCAAGAGACTTAGAAAAAGAACATTATGGTTATTGAATGAGACTTCTCGCAAACAAGAAGAAGAAAAGATCTTAAAAGAAGCAGAAGGCCAAAAGGACGAATGCGCCGGACATGATCCGGTGGTTATTCCTGAGGAATTCGCATCTTTGAGAGGAAAGCTTTTGTCCTTAGAATACGAAAAGATCTCCGGAGGACCTCCCGTTGGAAAACCGGTCGCAATCGAGATCCGCGGGGATAGTTACGATACACTTCTGAAGATCGCTGCCGAGTACAAGGAAATCCTAGGAAAAGTAGATGGAGTCGCCGATATCGCCGACGATTTTAACGAGGGAAAGGATGAGGTGAGGATCCGAGTCAGCGAATCCCTCGCCTCTACAGCCGGAGTTTCCGTATTCCGCGTGGCACAAGCGATCAATACCGCATTCCAAGGAACGGTTGCTACCAAGATCAAGCGCACGGACGAAGAGGTAGAAGTCAAGGTCCGCTTTCCGGAATCCTATCGTACTTCTGTAGAGAATCTAAACCACGTATTCGTTTCGAATATTGCGGGCAAGATGATCCCTGTCTCTCGCTTGGTGACCATGCAAAAGAATCCCGGGGTTTCCAATATCAATCACTTGGATAGCAAGAGGCTTGTCACTGTTTCGGCTAACTTAACAGGAAAGAGCACGAATCCTAGGCTAGCTAATGCGCAGGCCAAAAAGCTTGCGGATGAAAGAAAGATCTTGGATAAGTATCCGGGCTATACGGTCCGATTCGGTGGAGAGAATAAGGACACCGACGAGTCCTTTGCATCTTTGGGGATCGCTTTCGGAGCGGCTTTCATTATCATCTATATTATTCTCGCTTCCCTATTCGGTTCCTTATTGCAACCTGTAGTAGTGGTGAGTGCCATTCCTTTCTCCTTTATCGGAGTGATCCTGGCATTCGTTTCCCATGGAGAATACTTCGGGTTCTTGGCATTTTTAGGAATTGTGGGACTCGCAGGAGTTGTCGTAAACGATTCCATCGTTCTCGTGGATTTTGCAAATACTCTCCGAAGAGAAAATCCGAATAAGGACATCCTGGATGTTCTATTAGAAACTGGGAATTTGCGATTGAGAGCGGTGATTTTGACCACAGTAACCACTGTTTTAGGTTTATTGCCTACGGCTTACGGGATCGGGGGCTTCGATCCGTTCTTAGTCCCAATGGCTCTTGCCTTCGGTTGGGGACTTGCATTTGCCAGCTTGATCACTCTCATCATGGTTCCGGTATTCTATCTGCATCTATACAGATACCAAACCTGGTTCTCTAAAAAAATAGAGCAGATCTTCGGTAAAAGACAAAAGGTTGCCAGTACTGCTCTCCATTACTTCGAGCCGCAGAACTATACGACTACACCATCCGGCAAAAAGAAGAAATAGCTTCTTTCGAAGTTCTCTTTGGGATTCTGAAAAGATCGGTCTCAAAGAGAACCCATTTTGAACCGAAGGGTAGATCTTTATTCTTTAGGCTCTAAAGGGACTACACTTAACAATTTGCTAGAGATGTTCTAGAGAGGAGCAGGATGGGCTTCAATCCTGCTTGTCGTTCAGGATTTCCGGAACGGTCACGAATTTGTATCCTTTGTTCAGCATGGCTTGGATAAAGTCCGGAAGGATATAGATGAGTTTTTCGGATTGTCTAGGGGAACCAAGGTGCATCAGGATGATCGCTCCGTTCATCCCGTTCTTGTCTGCAGCCTCCCAACGATACAGAAAGTCCAGCATCTCTTCCTTGTTCTTATAATGAGGATTTTGGATGAGCTTTGTTTTTCCGGTAATCGGATCCTTCTTCGTAATGTACTTCTTATAAACGAAATCCGGAACATCCAAAGATCCAACCGTATTATTACTCCAAAAAATATGGTTCTCGTATCCTTGGGTCGCATATACGTCCAAAATGATCTGGTCCACTGCACCATATGGAAGTCTATAATACTTCGTTAAAGTATCTCCCGTGATCGTTTTGTATTTTTCCTCTACCGAAGTGAGTTCCTCTAAGAGAGCATTGAAATCGGGGATCTCGTCGGATACATAGCTTAAGAGAGCTCTCTTTCTTAAAGACGGTTCCTTTAAACTGCGGGGAAGATTGAAATGACTCCAAGTATGATTTCCGAACACTACTCTTCCCTGTAGATTTGCTAGTTTCTTTAAGTAAAGCAAATTGGTCTTGGAGAAGAGAGATCCTCCCTTCTTAGCAGGATTCTCGTTGGAAACGAACAAGGTCACCTTGATCGGGAAACGCATCATGAAATCGTAAAGGATCTGTAAGTCCTCTCCGGTTCCCAGGTCGAAGGTAAGAGCGATTTCCTTAAAGTCCTGGTTTCCTCGACTGATATTCTTACCGATCCCCGGCTTCGGAATGATCTGTTGCAAAGAGGCTAGATTCTTATTAATCTCTTCCGTCATATCTCCTTCCGGAACGTCGTCCAGAAGAGAAGATTTGAAACGAAGCACTTCCTCTTCTCTCTGTTGCTCTTCCAATCTAAGGCTTGTGATATCCTCGGAAAGACCGGTGATCACCTGGCTCTGTTTTTCTACGGTATTTTGGAGGGAATCCAAACGACGAGCCAAGGCAAAGACCGTGGTCAAGGTCAAGATCAAAAAGAATACGAGAGAGGTTCCGATTCGGATCTGACGGAACTTCCTCTCCAGGACTTCTGATTCGATCTCTACGTCCTGGATCTCTCGGATTGTTTTGGATAGAACTGAGGATTCTTCTTCACTAAGCATCTTGGGATCTTACTTTAACTAACCAGACGAATGAATTTTCCTTTTTTACCTTGGCGGATCAAGTATTCTGCATTCTTGCTAACGGTAAATTTTTCGTCCGTGAGTTTCTCTTCGTCGACATAAATCCCGCCGGACTTGATGATCCGTCTCGCCTCGGAAACAGAAGGAACAAATCCCAGTTTGGCGAGGACCCAGCTCAGCTGAGGGGTTTCGCTTTCCTCGAAAAATTCGGGTCCGAGAGAAGTGGCCGGAACATTCTCCGGAATGGCCCGAGCCTTAGGATTATGCACCTTATTCCATTCTTCTATTGCCTGAGCATTTGCGTCCGAGGAAGAGAATTGGTCCATTATTAATTTTGCAAGTTCTGTTTTAACTTCTTTCGGGTGCAATCCCCCGGACTGGATCCCTTTCTTTCTCTCGGAAACGGCGTCCATAGGGAGATCTGTAAGCAATTCGAAATAATTCCACATGAGTTCGTCGGAAATAGACATGAGTTTTCCGAACATATCTATGGGTTCTTCTGTGATCCCTACGTAATTGCCCAAGGACTTGGACATTTTCTTTACGCCGTCCAGTCCAACAAGGAGAGGCAAAGTTAGAACGCATTGTGCTTCTTTTCCGTATTCCCTTTGTAACTCTCTACCTACCAGAAGATTGAATTTTTGATCGGTACCGCCGATCTCCACGTCGGCTTCCATTTCGACAGAGTCATAACCTTGCACCAAAGGATAGAGGAATTCAATAAGGGAAATGGACTGGCCGCTCTTATAACGCCTACTGAAATCGTCCCTTTCTAAAAGTTGGGCTACACTGTATTTGGAAGTAAGCACCAGAACATCCTCGAATTTCATTCCCCCGCACCAGGCGGAATTGTAGACGATCTTGGTTTTTTCCTTATCCAAAACCCGAAAGACCTGGTTTTGATATGTCTCCGAATTCTGGAGCACCTCCTCCTTGGAGAGGCGTTTGCGAGTTTCGGATTTTCCTGTAGGATCTCCGATCATCGCAGTGAAATCCCCCAACAGGAAATTCACCTCATGACCCAGTTCCTGAAAATGACGGAGTTTTCGAAGTAGGACGAAATGGCCCAAATGCAAGTCCGGAGCCGTAGGATCGAAGCCGGCCTTGATCTTTAATGATTTCTTTTTTGTAAGTTTGGAGGTAAGTTCCTCTTCGCTGATTAGGTCGACGGTCCCACGTCGAATGAGTTCGATTTGTTTTTTAGGTTCCATTTGGCTCTTTTATTGCAATTTCACCTACCGAAATCAGCGTGTAAAGCAGGAAGACCCTAGATATGCAAAAACACGATCGCAAAAGCCGATTCCAAAAACTCAAAGAAGAGAACTTCGATATCCTCATCCTAGGCGGAGGTGCCACGGGAGCCGGCGCCGCTTTAGATGCCAGCCTGAGAGGACTGAAGGTCGCCCTTTTAGAAAAATCGGATTTCGCTTCCGGTACTTCTTCCCGCTCTACCAAACTGATCCATGGTGGAGTGCGTTATCTCGCTCAATTCCATTTTAAATTGATCCACGAAGCGCTTACGGAAAGACAGAGACTTTTAGAGAACGCTCCTCATTTAGTAAAGCCGCTTCCCTTCATTCTTCCCACCTATAAGATCTACGAGAAACCTTACTATAGCATCGGAATGACTATGTACGATATTCTTGCATGGAGGGGAAAACTTCCCGGTCATAAAAGAGTTTCTAAAGAGGAAGTGCTGAAGGATTTTCCTGCCCTTCAATCTAAAGGGCTCAATGGGGGAATTCTATATTACGATTCTCAATTCAATGATGCAAGACTGAATGTGAACCTAGCTAGATCTGCCTCTCAAGAAGGAGCCTTAGTACTCAGTAGGACCGAACTCGTATCCTTTGAAAAGAAGGACGGAAAGATCGTTGGCGGAAAGATCAAGGATCTGATCACCGGAGAGACTGCGACAGTAAAAGCCAAGGTAGTAGTAAATACAACCGGGCCTTGGGTGGACGAAATCAGACTCAAAGACGATCCAAGAACCTATAGAGTGCTTTCTCCTAGTCAAGGGATCCATCTTGTATTTAAGAAGGAGACCATTCCTTGTAATACCGCGCTCATTATTCCTAAGACAAAAGACGGAAGAGTCGTCTTTCTCATTCCTTGGGAGGATCATGTAGTACTTGGGACCACAGATACACCCATTCACGAAGTTACAGAAGATCCAATGCCTTTAGAATCCGAAGTGGACTTTCTGCTGCAAACTGGTTCGGATTATCTGGCAAAGCCGCTTCAAAAGAAGGATATTCTTTCCGTTTTCGCAGGCATCCGTCCTCTTATCTCCCCGGAAGGAAACCAAGACACCAAGAACATTTCTAGAGAAGAAGTAATTCTGGTCTCCCCTTCTGGCCTAGTCACCATGGGAGGGGGAAAATGGTCCACCTACAGAAAGATGGCGGAAGATCTGATTGATCGCGTACTGGTAGAAGGAGGGCTTGAGAATTATGGAGCCTCCAGAACTGCGAACCACGTGTTCCCAGGAAAAATCGGATACTCAGAGAACTTGTACCAAGAGATCCAAAAGATGTACAAGGTAGGAGAAGAAGGAGCAAAACGACTCCAAAACTACTACGGAGGAGAAGTCTTTCTTGTACTGGGCAAATCCCCGACCCCACTTGCCAAAGGACTAGAGTATTTCAAAGAAGAAGTGGAATGGTTTGTAAAAGAGGAATTTGCCCTGAGTGTAACGGATGTTCTCGCAAGACGTTTCCGGATCCAGTTCTTGGATTTGAAATTGGCTGCGAAACTCGCCTCTCCCATTTCCACTATTCTCGCAAAATCCCTAGGTTGGAAGGAATCGTTCCGAAAAGAAAAAGAGGCGGAAGCACTCTCTCTAATCGATTCCCTAAAAGCCACCTATAACGGAAAATAAAAGAAAAGCCGCTCGGATCCTGGGTCGTCGATAGGACAGACGCCTTGTATCGGAGCGGCTTTTTTAAGACCAAACTTTAAGAAAGCTTAATCTATATAATCTCTTAGTTTCTTGGAGCGAGACGGGTGTCTTAGTCTTCGAAGAGCTTTTGCTTCGATCTGACGTATCCTTTCTCTGGTCACCTTGAACTGGTATCCAACCTCTTCCAAGGTTTGAGGATAACCGTCGTCCAGACCGAAACGCATGCGAATGACTTTCTGCTCTCTTGCAGGAAGAGTATGAAGTACCTGACGGATCTGTTCTGCGAGAATACTGGAAGCAGCAGAATTGACCGGAGATTCCACATCCTTGTCCTCGATAAAGTCCCCGAGTTCCGAATCTTCTTCGGAGCCCACAGGGATCTCGAGAGAGATTGGCTCTCTTGCTACGTTCTTAACTGCTTTTACCTTCTGAACAGGCCAGCCCAAACGTTCCGCTATCTCTTCGTTGGAAGGATCACGTCCGAATTCCTGAACGAACAAACGGGTCTCACGGATCACCTTGTTCACCTGCTCGATCATGTGAACCGGAACTCGGATCGTTCTCGCTTGGTCTGAGATCGCGCGGGTGATTGCCTGGCGGATCCACCAAGTCGCATAGGTGGAGAACTTATACCCTTTCTTGTACTCGAACTTATCCACTGCCTTGATGAGACCGATATTTCCTTCTTGGATCAGGTCAAAGAAATGCATTCCTCGGTTCGCGTAACGTTTTGCAATGGAAACCACAAGACGAAGGTTCGCTTTCACGAGTTCTTTCTTGGCTTGGGCGATCTCTCTTTCGCCTTTGATGATCTTTTCGCCCCAGTCCTTGATCTCTTGGACGGAAGAACCTGCTTCCTGTTCCATGCGACGGAGTTTACGTTCGTTGTTGCGGATATCCTTGATGACCTCACGAACCTCGTCTATAGAGACTCCCATCATCTTTTCGATATCTTCTAACTTCTCATTCTTCTCGATGAATCGGTTGAATGCCTTGATATCTTTTACGTCGTATCCGTACTGAGCCTTGATCTTTAAGAAATGACGATCGATCTCCTTGATCCTAAAGACCATGGACTTGATCTTTTGAGAGATCTTCTGGATCTCCTTTTGGGAAACTCCCAATTCGCGAACAGCTGTATCGATGATCCCTTTGGATACGTCTATCTTCTCCTTGAACTCTTTGTATTTCTTAGAGTTTTCGGAATACTTACGGATCCTGGATTGAGCTTCTTGTAATACTTTTTCCTGTTCTTGGATGACGGAGATATTCTTGAAGAACAGTTCTTCTAATTTCTTCGCCTCTTCGGCATTCATCGCATACATCTTGTCCACTCGGACCAGATCGTATACTTTCGTTTTCTTACTGCGGATCTTGGGCAGAAGCTTGATGAAGTTTGCTCTAAGAATAGAAGAACCTAAGATCGTTTCTTCTATGATCTTCTCTCCCTTCTCGATCTTCTTAGCTAGAAATACTTCCGTTTCTCCGGAGATCAAATTTACTTTTCCGATCTCTTTCAAATACAAACGGATCGGATCTTCCGAACCGCCTGCAGAGGAAGCAGTCTCCTTCTTTTTGCGAGCGGGTTTTACGGGAAGAGCAGGATCATCCTTAGGCAGGATAGAAGTAGCCGGTTCCAAGGATTTTCTTGTATATTCTTCTACGATCTCGATTCCCATCTCGTGAAGAAGAGTGAAGACATCGTCAATCTTCTCTGAGTTTAAGATCTTATCCGGGAGTATCTCGTTGATCTCGTCATAGGAAATTTCGCTATTCGCTTTTCCTATTGCGATGATCTTCTGCACTTCCGGCATGCTTTGTAGATTTTCCATTCTGCGGTCCCCTATTTTACGCCCGAATTCTCATTGCGAATGTTCTCTAACAATTTCGCCTTTTCGGTCTTGTAATATGCCAGTTTCGTAAGCTTTTCCATTTGCTCTAAAGAAGAGTCCGAATCCAATTCTCTCATTCTTTCGTCTACGACGAAGACTCTCTGTTGTTTCAGCAAACCTCGAAAAACCTTTGCTCCTTCTTCCGGAGCCATTTCCGTTTCTTCCAAAAGGAAGGGAGCGATCGCTTCCTTAAATTCCCCCGGTATTTCGGAGGAAAGAATCGACGCGGGAGATATTTCCTCCTCGCTCGCGTATCTTGTATATAAAAAGTCCCATAAAAATGCGCTTTTAGGATCCAAGAATTCCAAGGCGGATAATTCCTCGGAAAAGTGAAAAAGAGAGTTTATTCGTACCAAAAGTGCGATGATCTTGCGTTCACAGTTTTCCGCCGGATTTGGACCCGAAGATCTCTTTAACGATCTTTCCTTAGTATTATCGGACCCGGAAGGGGCAAACTTGGCTCCCCCGCCTTTATAATCCCGCAAAACCGAATCCATACTAATGCCCAATTGGCGGGCTCCCAGACTTAGGAAAAATTCTCTATCGGAGTCCCGAGTGAACCCTTTCAAGAACTGGTATAGATTATTGAGAGCCTTTCTCTTTTTTTCCGGCAAGGCCCTGGAATCCGCTTTTTCCAAAAGCTCTTCGACCACGAAGGAGGAAGCAGGAATGGATTGGTCTAGTAGTTTATGCAATTCCTGGCGGTTTAATTCCTTGGACAGATCGAAGGGATCCTTTCCTTCCGGAAGGAGTACCACAAAACAATCCAGTCCTTCTTTTAGACAGAGTTCTGCCGCGTGAAGGGCGCCTTTCCTTCCTGCAGTGTCCCCGTCTAATACCAAAAGAAATCGATCGGTGAATTTCTTAATGGTACGAATATGATTTTCTGTTACCGCAGTTCCCATACAGGCCACAGTGTTCTCGATCCCCTTATCTACGAGACCGATCACATCCAAATATCCCTCCACTAAAATTGCGGTTCTGGATTTTTGGATAAATTCCTTGGATTGATGCAGATGATAAAAAGTCCTTCCCTTATCGAATATGGAAGAAGCCGGACTGTTCACATACTTAGCTTCTTTTCCGGGACCGACTATCCTGCCGGAGAATGCGATCACCCTTCCGGAGAGATCGAATACCGGGAACATGATCCTTTCTCTAAAGAAATCGTAAGGCTCTTTTCCTTTGTCTGATTCACGGATCAGACCTACTTCGAGTGCGGCCTTCACTTCTTCTCTGGAAGAAAAAACCTTAGGAGTCAGATTCTGGAATCCGGCAGGAGCAAATCCCAACTGAAAGGATTTTTGGATCTCTTCTCCCAAACCGCGGGATGTTAGATATTCTCTCGCTGCAAGTCCCTGTGGCCCTCTTAGATTTTCTTGGAAGAAGTGTAGAGCTTTTCTATTTACTCTGTAGAGAAGTTCCGTTCTTTCGATCTCTTCTCTTCCCTTCTCAATGATCGGGATGCCCGAATATTCGGAGAGTACTTCTTTGGCTCTCTGAAAGTCTACCTTCTCATAGCTCATCACGAACTGGAAGATGTCTCCCGAGGCCTTGCAGCCGAAACAATGATAGAATTGCTTATCAGTGGAAACGTTAAAAGATGGAGATTTTTCCTGATGGAAGGGGCAAAGGCCTACCATATTTCTCCCTTTCTTTTGCAAGGGTACGAATCGGCTGATATAAGATTCGATAGGAACTTCCCTACGAATACGCTCGATAAATTCCCTTTGGAACTGCAACGCTTTGCCCGCTTAGGAAAGTTTTGATTTTACGATCGCAGAAACCTTTGATCCGTCTATATTTGCCCCTTTGAACTCCGCCATGACTTTTCCCATGACCTTTCCTATGTCTTTGGGGCCTGACGCGTTGAGTTCCTGGACAATCTTTTCTACTGCGGCGCGGATCTGTTCTTCCGGAACATCGGGAGGAAGATAGCTTTTCAGTACTTCCGCTTCTCTCTTTTCTTGATCCGCTAGATCGGTACGATTCGCCTTTTCATACATTTCAATGGCGTCGGTACGTTTTGCATATCCGCGTTTAATGAGTACAATGACCTGCTCGTCACTCAATTCCTGAGCGCCATTCTTGGTTAGCTCATACTGGATATCTGCCTTCAATAGGCGTAGAGTGGAAAGAAGAGGTTCCGTCTTAGACTTCATCGCCTCTTTTAGGTCGGTATTGATTTTAATTTGGAGGGACATGCCCGCTCTCTTGCTATCCTCGCTCGGAGAACCGCGGATTAACCGCGGTCTTTACGAGAGAAGAGGCGTTTTTTCTTTTCTAGTTTGCGTTTTGCGGATTCGAGAGCCTTTTTCTTTTTGATGCTTGGCTTCTCATAGAATTCGCGTCTTTTGATCTCGCTCATGATTCCAGCGTTTGCACAATCTCTCTTGAAACGTTTGAGAGCGGATTCGATGGACTCGCCTTCCTTTACAATGATTCCTACCATTCGGTGGAATTCCTCCCTGTTGGATTCTTTAAGGACCGGATAAACGGTAGCGGCAAAACCGGTTACCGACCAAAATGGACATACCAATGGTCCGGAGTCTGGGGACAAAGTACCCCGTATTTACTAATTTCTGTTGACCACTCCGGAAGTCAATGCCATTTGGCCAGATTTCAGGTTGTAAAAGACGAAATTTAGACATAATCTAGTTCATCCCCAGGACCAATCTGAAATTAAATCCTGCCAGGCCTAAAACCACCCCGACTCCGACCCCATAGATCAAATGTCCAAAAACATGGGCGGCGGCAACGCTGATCCCTGCCTCTCTGAATTGTTCCAAAGGGTGTCTTTGTGCTACCAAGGCCACCAAAACGAAGCCAACCAAATAGCCGTGGAAGAACCCAAGGGCTCCGCCAGTAACGATATATGCGATCAACACATGGGGAGCAAGATTGATAATCAATGCGTAAGGAAAGGCAAACATGATCCCAAAGACAATATGAGTGATAATTCCCGGAACCAGGGCCTTATTCATATCCTTGGTGAAGAAGCTTCCGATCGCACGGATCATATCCGCGTTCACAGAACCTGCGTAGTGGATAGACCACATTGAGATGGACATACAAACCGTCCCAATGAGACCAGCGAGCAGGATCAAACCTATTGTTTCCATGAATTCCCCCTGCGGAACCTAAGTCCCTTCCATTGCGGGGAAAAATTGTACTCTAAAAATAAGAGCCCAGCAAGAACTAAAACAGAGTTTTGGAATGGTTTTGAGAGGAAGGAAACTAGGATCCGAAAGGATCCTAATGGATATTTTATATTAGAATATTAAGAAAAAAATGGAATTAAGCCGCGAAGAAATCGGCCTTCTGGATTTGAGCGATCTCTATTGTAGCTTCTATACCGAAATCACCGTTCTTAATGACAACGTCGCCGTCCATTCTTCTGTTCTTGTCTAGCTCGATCACTGTACCGTCTTTCAGAGTAAGAATGATGTCGATCCCTCTGTAGTTGATATAACGCTCCAAGGTATTCTTAAAATGCTCTGCCCTGTCCTTCATCTTTCCCTCCCGTACGGTTCAATTTACGGTACAAACGTTCATTTTCGAGAGAGAGTTTTTTTGATACTTCCTGTATTTTTTGGAAGATGATCCGAAGGAGCAAAGCTCATTTCAAAAGAAGAGATGATGTACCACACAAAGGTTTAGTACTTCATATGTTTGGTCGCAACGATATGCTTTCCTTTCGATGCGGATCAATTTTAGATCTATTTAGAGAGTTTCCGGTAAGGGTTTCAGGAGTTTTTCGTACACAGGCTGGAAGGAATCCAATGTCTCCGTCAATTCTAAGAAACGGATCTCATAATCAATGATGAGATGGTTTACTTGAAAGATCACCTCATCGAAACGGCTCTTGACTATATCCAATCTACAATCCGGACAAAAAGTTAAGAAGGATCTGGAATTCAAAACGTAAAGCTTATCATAAGGACGAAGGTGGGCTTGGATCACCGATTTCAGTTCCTCTAGGATCTCTCCCGATTTCTGCTCTCCCAATAACCGAAAATACTGAGAAAGATCCTGAAAATAGAAATGGGTCAGTACCATTTCAGTGCTCAGAGAGTTTTTCACATCTCTTAGGAATTGGTTGGTGAATTCTTCGAATACGTCCGGAATTCTTGGCTTTTGATCCGTGCTTTCCATGTTCTTGGTTTGAATATCGACTTCTTCTTTTCAAAATTCCAGGCTTTTTCAACGCATCGATTTCTTTTCGAGGAAGGGAAATGCCTGGCCTTTATGAGGATTCTCATTATACTCCCTAGAGGCTTGAGCCAGAAATCCCGCTTGTCAGGCGGGCTAGGCTGGATTTTCTATCCGGTAAGCAGTTAAATGAATCCAGGAGAACCATCGTGAGCGCGCATCCCACACAATTAATGAGTCTTTCTCAATATCTGATCGAGGAACAACTCAAACTTCCTCAAGCAACGGGAGATTTTACCGCGCTAATGAGTCACTTGGTATACGCTGCCAAGATCGTTTCTAGAGAAGTCCGAAAAGCAGGTCTCTTGGAAAATATTCTGGGATCCACAGACCAAACAAACGTCCAAGGCGAGACTGTAATGAAGCTGGACGAATACGCTGATAAGATCTTCACTCATACTCTCACCCGATGCGGTCACCTTTGTGCCATGGGAAGCGAGGAGCAAGAAGAGATTATCGCGATCCCGAACGGTTATAAGATCGGAAAATACACCATCGCAATCGATCCGTTGGACGGATCTTCCAATATTGATGCTAACGTTTCTATCGGAACGATCTTCTCCGTTCATTTACGGATCACTCCTCAGGGAACTCCAGGAACCAAAGAAGACCTTTTGCAAAAAGGTGCTAAGCAAAGAGCGGCAGGTTATATCGTGTACGGCTCTTCTACTATGTTAGTGCTTTGTGTGGGAAAGGGAGTCTCCGGTTTTACTCTGGATCCTTCTTGTGGGGAATTCATTCTTTCCCATCCTGAAATGAAAATGCCTGAGTCTGGAGGGATCTATTCCATCAACGAAGGGAACTACGACTACTGGTCCGATGAAGTAAAGAACTATATTAAGAATATCAAATCTATCGAAGGCGGAAGAAAGCCTCAATCTCTTAGATATATTGGTTCCCTCGTAGCGGATTTCCATAGGAACCTATTGAAAGGAGGGATCTTTCTTTATCCCAACGATACAAAGTCCTCTAAATATCCGAAAGGTAAACTTAGACTCCTATACGAAGTGGCTCCTATGGCTCTCATCGCAGAGCAAGCCGGAGGAATGGCTGTTACTGTAGAAGGAAAACGTATTCTGGATCTGCAACCGGAAGAGTTGCATGAAAGAACTACTTTCGTTGTAGGTTCCAAGAAAGAAGTGGAGCATTTTCTCACTTTCGTTAAGTAAGTCTATATTCAAAAATTCGAATTAACCTTGGGACTTATGGAACTCCCAGGCGCTGGAGACGATTGTCTCTATATTTGCAAACTTAGGATCCCAGCCTAGGATCTTTTTCGCTTTTGCATTATCTGCGATCAGAATGGCTGGGTCCCCTTCTCTTCTTGGGCCTATCTTATATTGCAATTTCTTGCCTGAGATCTTTTCGACAGTTTGGATGATCTCCAGAACGCTGAAACCGGTCCCGATCCCTAAATTAAAAACGTCGGAATTCCCACCGTTTTGCAGATATTTCAATCCGAGATAATGTGCCTGAGCCAAATCCATTACATGAATGTAGTCCCTGACCGCGGTACCATCCTTTGTATTATAATCATCCCCGTTGACGACCAGTTGGTCCCTCTTGCCTAACGCATTCTCGATCACGATCGGAAGTAGATGAGTCTCCGGATCATGCTCTTCTCCAATATCTAGGTCGGAACCGGAAGCATTGAAATATCGCAAGGCAACATACTTGAGACCGTAGGCCTTGGAATAATCCTCTAAAACCCTTTCGATCATTAACTTGGACCAACCGTACGGATTGATCGGGCTTTGCGGATTTGTTTCCACGATCGGGACTTGAGTAACCGCACCGTAGGTAGCGCAGGTAGAGGAGAAGATGAAATTCCTTACTTTGTGGCGAAGCATCGCCTCCAAAAGATTGATGGTGCCTACTAGATTGTTGATATAATATTTTTGCGGATCGAGAACGGACTCACCTACATAAGCGAATGCTGCGAAATGGATCACCGCTTCTATCTCGTTTTCCTGAAATACCTTTTCTAGATCTTCCTTATTCAGAAGATCTCCTTGGACAAAGGTCCCCCATTTTACCGCTTTCTTATGCCCGTTGGATAGATTGTCGAAAACGACGGTATCTACACCTTCTTTGTGCAGATATTTATTCATGTGAGAGCCGATGTATCCGGCTCCTCCGGTGATTAGGATTTTCTTCATAGGGATTTTTACCTTTTTCTATCCGTACATGAAATTGTAAAAAGGAATTTCAAGTTCCGATATCTGTATTCTCTAAACTACCAAGCGATGAGTAAAATCAAGTTTACTTGGCCATTTTGTGTTTTATTCATCGAAAAAGACCTTTATAAAAATAAAGAATCCCCTCGAATAGTCGAGGTGATTGACGTGCAAAATATACGAAGGCCGTGGAGTTCCAATTGAAGCCAAATCCCTCTTACCAAGGTTTAAGTTCAAAAGAAGCTGAGGATTTACTGAAGCAATTCGGGCCAAATGAAACAGCTTCCGAAAGTGGATCGCTTTGGAAAACTGTGATTTCAGTTTTGAAGGAGCCTATGCTTCTTTTAC
Source organism: Leptospira langatensis (assembly GCF_004770615.1). Lineage (NCBI taxonomy): Bacteria > Pseudomonadati > Spirochaetota > Leptospiria > Leptospirales > Leptospiraceae > Leptospira > Leptospira langatensis. Next base: position 157,250 of record NZ_RQER01000002.1, on the reverse strand, counting down.
TCCTCTTCTGCGGCCTTATTTATGCTGTGCTCGGAGACCTTGAAGAGGCACTTACACTTTCTTTCGCAGTAATTGCGGTTATATTTCTAACCATCTTACAGATGAACAAATCCCGAAAAGCGATCGAGTCACTGAAAGACTTGGCTCCTAGTACTTCAAAAGTATATCGGGATGGAAAATGGAACCGGATCAACTCTACGAAGATCGTCCCGGGAGATATCGTTCTAATCGCAGAAGGGAATTTTGTCCCCGCAGATGGTTCCGTACTGGAAGCGTTGAATCTTTACATTGATGAATCACAACTTACCGGCGAATCGGTTCCCGTACTAAAATCAAGATCGGAATCGGAAATGGCCGAAAAGGATCTAGAGGACTCTGGAAAAGTATATTCAGGTTCGATCGTCCTTTCCGGAGAAGGGATCTTTCAAGTCACCGCCACAGGAGCTTCTTCTTGGCTTGGTTCTATCGGGACGAAATTGGATCTTATCTCAGAATCGGAGAGTCCATTGCAAAGAGAGGCAAGGCAGTTCACTTCTATCCTGTTCTTAGGTGCCTTAGTACTTTCGGCATTCATTTTCTTAGGCTTATTCTTTCATTCTAGGGAATTTCTAAGATCCATATTGGCAGGCCTTACTTTCTTGATGGCAGCTCTACCGGAAGAGATCCCAGTCGTGATGAGCGTATTCTTTTCCTTGGGTGCATGGAGAATTTCGAAGGTAGGCGTTCTTACCAAAAACCTGAATTCTATAGAAACTTTAGGGGCGGCAACGATCCTCTGCGTAGATAAGACAGGTACGCTTACCGAGAACAATATGAAATTGCGGGGATTGATCTCGAAAGAGATGGGATCCATATTCGATTTTTCACAGCAATCCTTTCCGGAGGAATATCATGAATTATTGGAATTTGCGATCCTTGCCTCTAGAAAGGACCCGTTCGATCCGATGGAACGTGCAATCAAGGAAACCGGTTTCGAGCTTTTAAATACTACCGAACATTTGCACGACGATTGGGATTTAAAAAGGGAGTATCCATTGACTCCTAAGTTACTCGCGCTCTCGTATGCCTGGTCTTCTCAAGATCATGAAAAATACGTGATAGGAGCGAAAGGAGCACCCGAGGCAATATTCGATCTTTGCCATTTCTCTGAACCAGAAACCGCTCGGTGGAAAGAAGCTGTGGATCAATATTCTTCCCAAGGTTACCGAACGATCGCAGTAGCAAAGTCGGAATTTTCCAGATCCATTCTTCCGGAAAATCAACACGATCTAGATTTCGATTTTTTAGGTTTGCTCTTGCTGGAGGATCCAATCCGGGATTCCGTCCCGTCTTCTGTTGCTCAATGTAAGTCCGCAGGAATTCGTGTAGTCTTGATCACCGGAGATTATCAGGGGACGGCAAAGGCGGTTGCGTCCAAGATAGGCCTTTCATTCTTGGACTGCATTACCGGGGACGAGATCGAATCCATGGAGGAAGAAGAATTCCTAAGAAAGATTGAAACTGTAGGGATCTTTTCCCGGATCAGACCCGATCAAAAATTAAAGATCGTACAAGCCTTTCAAAAGAAAGGAGAGATCGTTGCGATGACGGGTGACGGAGTGAATGACGGACTCGCATTGCAAGCGGCTCATATAGGTGTCTCTATGGGAAAAAGAGGAACAGATGTGGCAAGAGAAGCATCCGATCTTGTATTACTGGACGATAACTTCTCCGCAATCGTATACTCCGTGATGTTGGGAAGGCGCATCTATGAGAATATAAAGAAAAGCATATCGTACATCGTAGTCGTTCATATCCCCATAATAGGAATGTCTATATTACCTGCGATTACTGGAGATGAGATCTTCTTCTTTCCAATACATGTCCTTCTCTTGGAATTGATCATCGACCCATCCTGTACATTGATCTTCGAATCCTTACCGATGGAAGAGAGAATGGCTCTTGCTCCTCCACGGAAGTCCGGATCTAAGCTATTGAGTAATCGGGACTTTCTAGTGTCGATCGCCCAGGGCACGATTTGTCTTTCTGTTTTGCTCCTATTCTACTTTTGGGCAAAGGGAAGAAATTTACCCGAGACCGATATCCGTTCCTACGGATTCGTATTTATAGTGGCCTCTAATTTCGGCTCCATGTTCGGAAATCTCTCTAGCGGAAAGGAAAGGTTCTCTATTTTTAGAAGACTGGACTGGAAAATCTATCTCATCCCTACACTTTCCACTTCCCTATTGATCATAATATTCACTTTTGATCTTTCCATTCATATGTTTGGATTTGCACAAGTGAGTTGGTATGCATTATTCATAGCTTGGCTTTCCGGAATATTTTCCGGGTTCTTTGGAAAGATACCTGTTTCGAACAACGTATAGAACGAGGAAATTTTCATACAGAAATAAGATATTGCGACGACAAGACTCTCGCCGTTTTATTTTGACAAAAATCACTGCGCTCGCATCGCTTTCAGATGCATTGCTGATTGACCTTTTTGTTTTTATGATCGATCCTAAATATAGGAGATTCACAATGAAATTCATCAATTCAGGCTTTTTCGATCGCGCAGTCCGGGTCTTATTGGGGACCGGTTTGATTGCATGGGCATTTTTTACCAACGAATGGTATAAAATACCTCTCTTCGCAATAGGTTGTATTCCCTTAGTTACCGGTATTATCGGCTGGTGTCCGATCTACTCTGTGTTTGGAATTAACACTCGCTTTCACGCGCACAAAAAATAGGAGCTGAATATTACTTCTTTTTACTATGGCTTTGGATTTGGTCAGATTCGATCATGCCATCGACCATATTGATCTTTCGTTCAGCAAGAGAAGCATAATCGGGATCATGGGTCACGAATAAGATAGTCGTCCCGTTTTCCCGATTGGTTTTTTGGAAGATCGCCATCGCCTTGTCGCCGTTCGAAGTGTCCAGATTCCCGGTAGGCTCATCTGCAAAGATCAAGCTAGGATTCATGATCAAGGATCTTGCGATCGCTGCCCTTTGTTGTTCTCCTCCGGACATTTGAGAAGGATATTTATCCTTACAGTGCTCTAAACCAAAATCCCTGAGTAGAGTACGGGCAAAATCCTTTCGAGTACCTTCCTCGTTCATCTTCCTTGCCGGCATGAGCACATTCTCCAAAGTCGTTAATTCAGGGAGAAGATAATGGAATTGGAATACAAAACCTATATTCCGATTCCGAAATATATGAGTCTCTTTACTTTCCATAGCGAAGATGTCTTTGTTTTCCAGATAGACATGACCTGAGCTGGGTTGGTCTAACCCACTCAACATATAGAGTAAAGTGGACTTTCCTGATCCGGATCTTCCGGTCAAAGAAACAAATTCCCCTTTCTTGAGATCGATATCCACGTCCTTGACCGCCAAAGTGGGAGGTTCTCCAAAGGATTTCGTTAAGGATCTACAGCTAAGTATGATATTCTCTTTAGATTGCATTATATTCTCCGAAAACAAGGATCAGATTCGTTTATAAACGCGGTTTCTTCAGGCGCTACCGCGTATGATCTCAACGGGAGAGAGTTTAGATGCCGCTCTCGCAGGTATATAGGCGGCTATCCCGCTCGTAACTACGGATAAAAGGAAAGCGTTCAGATAGATCTGGTAATTCCAAGATATCTTCATTACGTTCATCATTGCCGGACCGCTTTTGGATGTCCCACCGATCGGATATCCGTCTAACGCATAGCAAGCCGCCGCTCCCACGAGTAATCCCAGGATTGCACCGACAAATCCTAACAATAGACCTTGGATAATGAATAACCGGATCGTATCATTCTCGTCGAAGCCAATAGATCTTAGTATGGCAATCTCCCTTTTTTTATGATTTACCACCATATTTAGTACATTATAGATCCCGAATGCTACAACTAGGATGATCGTAAAGGTAGTAGTATCTCTAACAATATTCTGGGTCTTAAACACGGAAAGAATGCTTTCGTAAGCCTGGTCCCAACTTTGGACCTTATCTTTAGTAAAGAAAGACCATTCGGTGGCGACCTCAGCGGCTTGAGAGACATCTTTCAGGCGGATTACGATTTCCGAAATGATCCCGTTTGCTTGCGTAATTCTTTGCACAGTCCTTAATGATGCGTAAACCGAACTTTCATCGATCAATCGATTTCCTACTCGGATCACTCCCGCTACTTTTACATTCGATACTGTTCCATTTGTGGAAACGACTTGGATCGTATCTCCCGATTCGGCTCCTAATTTTTCCAACAATCCGGCTCCGACGAAGATTACATCTCCTCCTCGGTCTAGGTCTCTTAGATTTCCTTTTTCCACGTAATTCCCGATGGTTGTTACACGCAATTGCCGAGTAGGATCGATTCCATATAATTTTCCGGGTAAGGTCTGCTTTCCGTATTTAAAGATCAACTGCCGGTTCAGTTGAGGAGCATACGCTTCTACCCTCTCATCCTGTTCCAATTTCAAAAACCAACCGTTCACATTCGTTAGTTGTGTCGAATCCGTCTTTCCCGAAGGAGGCTTGATCCAATGCACCGTAGAATCCGGGAAGAATACTCCTTTGAAGCTTTCTTCCTTCAGTACTTCGTCCCTTGGAGAGATCCTGATCTGCGCGTCATTGTTCACAAGTTGATCTGTAATGTATTCTTGGAACCCTAACATCATTCCTGAGAATACGACGTAACCTGCGGTTCCAAGCAATATTCCGAAGAAAGTCAGAAAGGTTTGCTGAGGTCGACTGATGAGTTGGCGAATGGCTAGAAAGAACATGTATGATCTACTCTCTTGCCAATAGTATGGTGTCAGTAGGTAGAATAGAGTCCTCTAATACTTCACACCATTCTCCGTCCACGGCTCCTACCTTTGCATCTACCCAAATAGAATGTCCGTCTCTCTTAATATGGATCCTTCCTTTCTCCACTGCTTTCACAGGAATCAGAAGTGCCTTTTCTTTTCTGGCGACCTCGACAGCAACGTCAGCCGTCATTTCTGGAAGGACACCCTCCGGCATCGCATCCACATCGATCATGACATAGAACTGACCATCTGAAGGATAGACTCTATGGACCTTACCTGTCAGTTTATTCCCCCGGATCGTTTCGAAGCTTAGTTCCGCCTTTTGTCCAGGACGTATCCTGAGCATGGAATCCTGGTCCAAGGAGAGAAGGATATATGTCTTCTTCAGATCCATGATGGTAAGGATGGGAGTACCAGGCATCACAACTTCTCCCTCCTGGTATGGAAGTGTGGTGACTGTCCCAGAAAAAGGAGCCTTGAAGAGTGTTCCGGTATCGGCGTACAGGAGTTGTTGTCCTTCGCTAACGACCTCCCCTTCTTTTACAAAAAGCTTACGGATAGATGATGTTACGCCTAACTTCAGATGGTAGACCCTGTCGGATTTGACAGTTCCCAAGGAATATACCAATTCGACAATCGGACCAGATTTCGGATGGATCTCTTCTTTCCTTTCTTTCAGCCATAAGAATAGAAGCGTAAATATTAGAAGTAGGAGGAAGGCTGCGGCAATGATCCTTTTTCGTTGGGATGTTTGGATTAATTTAAGAAAGGCGAGTATTTTGCTCATCGAACGTCTCAATCGTATTGTGAATAGATGATGAATATCCTATTTTCGAATGAAAGTCAATCCTCGAGAGGAGGAAAGGAAGAATCCTAGGATATTCGGCGGAAGAGAAGGGAAAAACTTTCGAGGATTTGCTATGGGATCGGGTAGAATTCCCGAAGGTTCCAGATCTTTCTCGCATATTCGGAAACTACTCGATCGGTAGAAAAGCTACCAGCCCGAGCCGCATTGATCACTGTCTTTTGGCACCAAGTTTCTTTGAAAAAATAATCCGAAGAGATCTGATTTTGGACTGAAATGTACGGTTTGAAATCTGCCAGAAGATAGTATGGGTCGCCTTCTTCTAACAGCCCCTTGCAAAGATCCTCGAATAAACTCGTGGCTTCTTTGGAAAAGAAACCCTTTCTGATCGCGTTGACCGCGTTTCGCAGACTCTCGTCTTCACGGACCATCTCTTTCGGATCGTATCCGGAGTCCCTAAGTTGTTTTAATTCATCTACTGAATTCCCGAATACGTAGATATTCTCTCTTCCCACATTCCCAATTATCTCTACATTGGCACCGTCCATCGTACAGACAGTTAAACTCCCGTTCAGCATAAATTTCATATTTCCTGTTCCGGATGCCTCTGTGCCGGGGGCAGAGATCTGTTCGGAAAGATCGCTTGCCGGAAATATTTTTTCGGCTAAACTTACATTGTAGTTAGGCAGAAAGACGACTTTCAATCTTTGGTTTACTTCAGGATCGTTATTGATCACATTCCCCACGGCATGGATCAGTTTAATGATGAGCTTTGCCCTTCTATAACCAGGCGCGGCCTTCCCTGCAAAGAAGACGGTCCTAGGAGCATAGGAAAGCGAAGGAAATTCCCTCAATCTTTGACAATCATGAACGAGCCGGAGCACATTCAGAAATTGTCGCTTGTACTCGTGGATCCTTTTTATCTGCACATCGAATAGTGAATTCGGATCGATCTTGATCCCGACAAGCTTATATGTCAGATCGGCTAATTTTTGTTTGTTAGTTTCCTTGATCCTGGCCCACTGCGCACAGAAATCCTTATCTGTAGCAAATTCCTCTAAGAGGGAGATTTGGGTAAGATCTCTTTTCCATCCGTCGCCTATCCTAGCGGTGATCAGATCCGAAAGCGCCGGGTTAGCAGACAGCAGCCATCTTCTGTGAGCCACTCCATTCGTTACGTTGATGAATTTATGCGGATATAAAGAGGAGTATTCACGGAATAACTGTTTTTTCAAGATTTCCGTATGAAGATTTGCGACCCCATTCACAGAAGAAGAAGCAACCAAGGCCAAATTGAACATCCGGATCCTCTTAGGGCTGCCTTCTTCAACGATAGAGACTTTTTGAATGATATCGTCCGAGACACCTTCTTTTCTCAGATCCTCTAAGAACTTAAAGTTGATCTCATAGATCAATTGCAAATGCCTCGGAAGAATGGACTCCAAAAGATCTACAGACCAACTTTCGAGAGCTTCCGGCATAATGGTATGATTTGTATAAGCAAAGCATTCCGTTGTATATTTCCAGGCCAGATCCCAAGCGACTCTATGTCGGTCGATCAGTAGGCGCATGAATTCAGGAATGGCTAATGTCGGATGAGTATCGTTTAGATGAAACACCAATCGATTCGGCAGTTGTTCCCATTTTTCCCCTTCCTCCATTATGAACTGGGAGAGCGCATCCTGCAATGTGGCGCATACTAGAAAATATTCCTGCTTTAAGCGAAGTTCCCTTCCTTGTTCAATGCTATCGTTCGGATACAATACCTTGGAGATATTCTCGGATTTCTGTTTATCTTCAATGGCTCGCAAATAGTCCCCGTGATTGAAGTAGTCCAAGTTGAACTCTCTACTCGATTTTGCCTTCCATAACCGAAGATTCGTGACTGTCTTTGTTTGGTAGCCTGGAATGAACACGTCATACGCTTCCGCGAGTACTATCTCTCTAGGCTCCCAAATTACAAAATTCTGCCCTTTATGATCCACATCCGTCTTCAGGGACCCGGAGAATTGAATCGGATAGATATGATCCGTTCTAGGGATTTCCCAAGGGTTATCTTGGTTTAACCAGTTCTCCGGATATTCTCTTTGGAAGCCGTTCCGAATTTCCTGACGAAAGATCCCATACTCATAACGGATCCCAGCCGCCTGAGCGGGAAGATCTAAGGTTGCCAAGGAATCCAGAAAACAAGCGGCAAGCCTTCCTAATCCTCCATTTCCCAATGCAGCATCCGGTTCGCATTCGATCAGCTCCTTCAGGTCGTAGCCAAGATTGGAGACTGCTTTCTCCGCTATCTCATAGATCCCTAGATTGATTAAATTCGTTTTTAATAATGTACCTAGAAGGTATTCGATAGAAAGGTAGTATACTTTTCTGACTTTGTGCTTTCTATATTGCTCCTGTATATCGTTCCAATGACTAATGAGTAAGTCTCGAACGGACAATGCCAATGCCTTATAAATATCGGAAGTGTGAGTGTCCGTCTTATATTTTCCGAGCTCGTATTCTAGCTTCTTCACTATGCTCGAGCTAAGCGAGTCCGTTTCGATCTTTAGATCGATATCGAATAGATCTAATATCTTCTTATGTTTGTTTTGACTCATTTTTCACTCCCCCATAATAAGCGGATAGATCGATCTCATGAACGGATTTCGAATAACGGATAGACCAATTCGGATACTGATCCGTGGTCCCTGGAAAGTTGGTCTGATCCTCTTCCATAAGGATATCGTTTAGGGAAAAGAAAGTGAATTCGGATCCGCTCATATACAAATATCTGAATAAGGCATCTCGAACTTCCGAGGAATAGTGTTCCGGACAGTGGTCCAAGAATCCTTCTTCTTGCAGCATGTCGCAGATCCCCTTTTTTTCCCGATCGCGGATCTGAAAGTATACGTTAGAAGTCGCTTCGTCCCAGATGGAGGTACGTTTTCGGAAGTCTATATCGAAACCGGTCCAAAATCCTCTCAACGTAGGAAGATCGTGGGTATTATGCACAGATACGGAAAGCTTAGGATATTCTTCAGGTGGGGAAAACTTTCCGGATTCTGTTTTCTCAAAATAGAAAACACGAGAGGAATACATGCCCAGGCTCATCAAGTTCCTGCGGAACATCTCGGGAACATTGCCTAAATCTTCTGCGACGACGACGCATCGTTTGCGATGGCTCTCCAAGGCTATAATCTTACTCAATTCCAAAAAGGGATATAGGATATACGCTCCTGAACTGGAATCCTGAGGGATCCAATAGACTCGATGCAATCCGACCGCATGGTCGATCCGAAGCATCCCGTCTTCGATCATATTGGTTTGGAGAAGTGAGATGAAGTGACGGTAACCAGTTTCTCGCATTTGCCTAGGAACAGTAGGATAGACTCCCCAGTTCTGCCCTAAAGGAGAGAATCGATCCGGTGGCGCTCCCATATACGCGTCTATTCCAAAAACATCGAAATAATATTGCGATTCCGAGCCATGTGGGTCGGATCCGACAGCGAGATCTCCCATTAATCGGATCCCGCGTTTTCGGAATTCTGCGAGCGTCCTTTCGTATTGTCTTTCCGCTAGCCATACGAGGAATATAATGAAGTATTTTCCCCGTTCTTTATAAAAGTGGAATGTATCCTCAGAGAACTTCCAAGGGAAGAAAAGGCCCGAATGGGAAAATACCGATTCGGAAAGTTTCTTTTCCGCAGCGCTTGCGTGATAAAGTAATTCTTCTCCTTTATCCGATATAAAAGAAAAGAAATTGATGTCCATTTCTCTGGATAGTTGCGCATACTCGGAAACGAATTCGGAGTACGCGATCGCTAGGGATCTCAATTTGAAATCATGAACCGCTAAATAGTCGATGTATTTGTTCTTTGCTTCCTTTTGGATCTTCTTCTTTCTCTCCTTATGATACCACTCTGACGTCTTAGTTAATCCGAATTCCTCTAGCACCCAGGGAATATGGATATACAGATAACTGCGGAAGGAACGGCTCCACGCAAAATACGGACTAAAATCGGAGGAAGCAGAAGGATACGGAAAGTGGATCGGATTTATACCTATGCATTCATATCCGTTCTCCGCACAATTCTCCAAAACGTTTAGCAAGTCATTGAAATCGCCGATCCCATCGTTCTGTTCGGAACGAAGAGAATACAATTGAATGCTAATCCCTTTCTTCTTTCTACGATCAGGAGGAAGATAGCATTCACTAGGATGAACGATCAGTGTAGAATTGTTTCCAGACATAGATCCGAGAACATTATGAAGCGTAAGACGATGATATCCCAACTCAAGATGTCCATCTAGGGAGACCAGATAAGAGAAGTGTTTTGTGTCATCTTTCATTCTTTCGATCGGGACTTCGCAAAGACGTATCTCTGAGGATCTCCCGGACTCCCAATCTACTCTCAGAAACGTATCTTCTGGGAATTCAGCAAAGGGCCATCGGATCGAGATCTTCTTTTCTGGAGAAGATAGTTCGATGAAATAAACGGGCTCGAGAGATCTAGAGGAATTCGCTCTATTGATCCCGGCTAGTGCGCGCCTCGGATTGTTCGCATCCTCTTCGGGGCAACCCATTGCCAATAGGAATGATCTAATATTCTCTGGTCGGATAGAATGTAGATTTCCATCCAAGTCGTAGTATTTAGGCAGTATCCCTAAGGCGAGACAGATCTCTTCTTCCTCTTGGGTCATGTATTTCCTTAACCTTCTTGTGCTCTCAAGTGGGTTTCCAAAATGCAGACGGACCTCGCTTGCATTGGATAGTGAACCATAGAATAACAATTAGAAGGAACGAAAGGGATCTCTTCCGAAGTATCTAGTATTTTCTTGAAGCTGTGATTTTGGAAATATGTCGGGATCGAGTAAGTGAAAGGTTCGTCTTCCCGATTGATCAGTACTAGGATCCCGTTACGATATGCCTCTTCCTTCTCGCTCTTTATTTCCAAGAAACGAGAGAAGAATCGGAATGGAAGTCCTTCTAATAGGTTTGGATGGATCTCGTTTCCGTTTACATCAAACCATTTTTCAGTAAGATCGATTTCCTCTTTTTGTCCGAATACCTTTCTCGCCGTTCTGAGAGTAGGATTGGTTCTCCTATAATTCAATAGGAAGGTCAGAAAGGAAAAGAAATGTCTTTCATGGGAAGAAGGATCCCAAGATAGATAATTCGATTCGTTGTCCTGACAATAGGCGTTATTATTCCCGTTTTGAGTCCTAGAAAATTCATCTCCGGAGAGGAGCATAGGGATACCGTTTGCCAATGCCAATGAAACGATCAAATTCCTTTTTTGCTTCTCTCTCAAACGCAAGACCTCGATATTGAACGACTTGCCTTCTTCTCCGCAATTCCAGGAATAATTTCGATCATTCCCATCCTTATTATTCTCTAGGTTCGCTTCATTATGTTTGGAATTATAGGATACAAGATCTTCTAAAGTAAACCCGTCATGACAGGTAACGTATTGGATATTTCTTTCCGGGCTTTTCCCTAGTGTGGATCTCGCATCGAACGAAAGGAATTCCGTAAGGAAGTTGGTTTCTCCGGAAGTTCCCATCCAGAACCTTCTTTCGGAATCCCGAAAGCGATCGTCCCATTCCCTCCAAGGAGAAGGAAAACTGCCTTTTTCATATCTTTCTATGTCCCAAGGTTCAGCGATCAATTTTAGATCCGATAAGACCGGATCCTTGCGAAGAATTGTGATCAGATCCTTTCCTTCTCTTTTGTCTTCCTCACTTCCGAGTAAGCTAGCCGCTAGATCGAAACGAAATCCGTCTATATGCGTCTCTTGCGCCCAATATCTAAGAGAATCAACGATCAGATTCTTGGTGATATCATTATGAATATTTAATGTATTTCCACAACCTGATGAATTTACATAATGCATCAGGTCGTTGCTCTTTAATAGATAATAGGAAGCATTATCCACTCCTCTAAGAGTCAGGTTCGGGCCATAAAGATCCTCTTCACAAGAATGATTGTAAACTACATCCAATAGGATCTCCAATCCGGCCGAGTGAAAGGACTGTACCATCCTTTTGAAATCATCAAGCGCTTCCTTCTCCTTTCCCTTTCTAGCGAAACGAAGATCCGGGGAGAAGAAAGACAAGGTATTGTACCCCCAGAAATCGGTTAATCCGGCTGAGAACAATCTCGCAGAAGGAAACGATTGGAAAATAGGAAGAAGTTCCACAGTAGTAACGCCCAATTTTTGGATATGTTCCAATACCGGTTCGCAGGAGAGACCTAAAAAGGTTCCCCTGAGCTCGGCTGGAACCTTAGGATGGTGTATCGTCATTCCCTTTACATGTGCTTCATATAGAACGGTTTCTTCCCAGGGGATCTTGGGACGAGTATCCCCTATCCATTCAAAGCTTAAACCTGTAGGTATCCTAGCAAGAGGTGCTACAGAAGAATTATCCCTTTCATCCATCTGCAAGATGGCCTCTTCCGGAAATTTAGATTTTATATCGTCTCTCGGATAAGAATATGATAATGTATCGATTTGCGGAAGCCTTGCGATCTCTCGCGCATACGGATCCAATACGATCTTGTTCGGATTAAATCTATGACCATTCTTTGGATCGTACGGACCATAAACCCTATATCCGTAGATGGATCCGGGGCCTAATCCTCTTAGATAACCATGCCACACGCTTCCAGTCTTCGCTTCTAAGGTAAATCTTTCCGTCTCTTCCTTCGAATCGGCTTCCTCAAAAAGGCATATTTCAACCTTAGTTGCGTTAGGCGAATCGATCGAAAAATTCACTCCATTCCCGTCCCAACTTGCTCCTAAAGGTTCTGGACTTCCTGTCTCCAAGGACATCCGCAAATGGGAGGGTAACGGCGTCTGCGGATCCATTCCCATTCCTTAAAGAACGAAATCCCCAACGGAGATCTGTTTCGATTCCGCATAGGAGATATTCGGACGTCCTAATGATTGTTTAAAGTCTTGTAATATATTCATGAAATAGATATAGGCCTCATAAGGGGATCCGTACGGACTGAAATATTTGTGTACGTCTCCGTCGTTGAAGAACTTCGTGCACATATAATAGAAATGATCCGAGGTCTGCAACTTTCCGAATGTGTCTAGGATCTTCTCGTCTCCTAAGGAATAGATCTTATCCTCTAATTCATATAGGGATTCCAATGCCTGTCTTTGCATGGAATTTCCTCTCCATGCAGTTAGATCTCTTTCTGCATCTGCCCAAGAAACTGCCTCTGGGGCATCAAACTCACCTACGCTTGGATATCTTTCTGCGGCTTCGGAAACGGTTCTAAATTTAAAGTCGGGATGTTTTAGGATCTCTTTCGGAGTATAACGAAGGAATTCGAATATACCTGATTCTTTCCACTGGTGCTCTCCGAAGGTCTCGAAATCCATGAATAAGTTAATGCATTGTCCGTTTCCTGCAACGGAATGTACCCATTTTGAGAACTTCTCCGCACTCAAAGGAAAGTCCGCCCAAGATCTCTCGGAAAACCGGAACGCGATATCATCGCTCAATCGATAATTCTTGAGCATTAGATTCAATTCAGGCTCGTTGGAGGAATGATAGAGAAAATTCGGACTTCTCCAATTCAGGATCCGATCTACTCCTTCGGACAGCATTGTGGAATATCCCATCTTCCTGACCTTATGAGCGATATCATTAGAATAGATTAACTCTGTATTTCGAAATGCTTTCGGAGTGACTCCAAATTCGCTTTGGATCAATCCTTTATGCTTTCCTACTTGTCTGGAAAATTCACGATCTGAATAAAGACTGGATAATGAGTGATAGTATGTTTCTGAAAGGAACTCAACGCAACCGGTATCGGCTAATTCCTTGAAGTGATCCATCACCTCGGGACTCCATTTCTTCAGTTGTTCGATTACCGTACCTGTAAGGGAAAAAGTAAATTTGAACTCCTCCTTATGATCTCTGACCAATTCTAGAAGGGCCTTCGTCGTCGGAAGATAGCATTTATGAGCCACCTTTCTCAGGATCTCTTCGTTCTTTTTGTCGTCGAAGTACGGCAGATTCCTGCCTATCTTAAAGAAATTAAATCGATCCAGTCGGTATGGTTGATGGACTTCGAAGTAAAAACATACGGAAATCATAAAATACTCCTATATACTTGTGTGATCTTTTTGGCAGTTGCCGACCAAGTAAGCTTATTCACGTCGGACCTTGCCCTTCTTCCTATCTCCTCACGTAATGGACCGTATTTTAAGATGCAAACGGTCTCTTCAGCAAGACGATCGATGTCCCAAAAATCTACTTTGATACATTGGTCCACGACTTCGCTGACTCCTGATTGTTTAGAAAGAATAACAGCCTTATTGTGAGACATCGCTTCTAACGCGGTAAGGCCGAAAGGCTCCGACACAGAAGGCATGATAAATACGGAAGACATGTCGTATAAGGCATGAGCCTTTTCCGAATCCAGAAAACCTGTATAATGAAAATGAGCACCTAAACCTAGATCGGCGGCGAGCTCGACCATTCTGTTGTGTAGGTCCCCGCTTCCCGCCATTACGAACTTCACTTCAGGTATTTCGTTCGCGATCTTTCTTGCGGCCTTTACGAAATAATCCGGACCTTTTTGATGGGTCATTCTTCCCAGGAACAATACGATTGGGTTCTCGAAGAATGGTTTCTCGACAGAATCAGTAAGGGAGGCTTCTTCTAGATTTACTCCGTTATGCGCAACCCTGATCTTACTTTCCGAAATCCCGTATTGGTCTATGAGTATTCCTTTCGTATACTCACTGACGGAAATAACGATATCGGCGAGCCTGCATCCCTTCTCCTCGATATTGCGTATTTCGCTATTCCCCGATCCGCCACAACGATCAAACTCCGTAGCGTGGACATGTACAATGAGTGGAGCTCCGGTGCTTTCCTTGGCTGCGATCCCTGCCGGAAAGGTCATCCAATCATGAGCATGTATCAGATCCGGCTTGGATTTTCGAGCAAGGATCGCGGAGAATTGTGCGAACCAGTGAATATCACGAAGTAGGTCTTTGCCATACCCGCCTTGGATCTCGGGAAGAAGGAATGTTTTTCTTTCTTTCTCCTTTACTGCCACGAAACCGGGGGCAGGCATCTTATCCTCGTCAAGGTGATTGATAGAGGCACTTTCTTTCCAGGTAAAATATGGGGAGAATTGAAGTCTTTCCGATACCTCAATCCATTGTCTGGAAGAAGCTAGAGATTCCCGATCCGATTCGGAAAGCTCTTCCCAGCCGGAAGAAATATCTAAAAGATGAACGCCTTCTATTTGTTCCTCATTTCCGGTAAGTCTTGGTAGAAGAAAATCGATCTCATATCCTTCCAATGCGAGATTCCTTGCGATCTCTTTACAAGCTACCGCAAGTCCTCCCGTTATATTGGGGGGATATTCCCATCCGATCATGAATATCTTTCCCTTTCGCATGACGTATTTCTATTCTCTTATTTGTCGATTATACGTTATGAAGCACACTTATGCAAGGGGCAGTCAATGCGAGAATAGCCTAACGGCAAAATGCTAGGGAGAACAGTGAATTCGCAGGGGATGGCGCGAACTTATTAGTATGCTTTGACTTTTATCAATGCATCTGGCCTTCCGCACTGGTATAACTGGGGCGGAAGAGCAGGTTAAGAAGGGGTTTTTCTACTTAAAGATTCCTTTAAGCTTAAAAAATCAGATAAAACGAAGATAATCGTAATAAATGATACGATTGCTTCTAAAATGACTAGGATCTCCGATTCCGTAGTTTCCGGAATGATCTTAATGATCCCAATATTTGTGAAGATCATTAGACTGAAATAGAAGAACTTAAAAGAAAGACCTACGTTCGTTGCACCTACAGGCAGTCCAGAAAAGGAGTTAGGATCGATCCGAAACAGGCAAAAATAATCGATTCCGAAAGAAACTATGATCATACTGATGTTTACGGCAATAAATACTAGAAATTCGTAATATCTGACCTCAAGATCCGAGAATTCTGAGATTTTCTTGAATCCTTTAATAAAGAAGTACACCGATTTCATACTAGTTAGAAAGATAATGAGATAGGTGATATTCACTCCCGAAAATTCTATTTCGTCCAAATAGATCACCAAAAGGCCGAAAGCGATAAGTACGCTGTATTCGATTAGGCTTTTAACGATATTCTTAATGATGAATTTATCTATTGTCATCCCGATCCTTCTCGCTAGATCTTCACTCTTTTATAAAAGAATTTCTTTGCTACTTCCGCCATACTTACGTATAGAAGTACGATCACGAATAGGATCCCCAAGAATTCTAAAGGTAAAGGAACTAGCTCGAACGCTTTTGCAATCGGAGTATACGGGAATAGGATTGTGGCAAGGATCACGAGTAGTGTCGCAATAAAAAGAGGTCTTCCTGGCCTACTTCGGAAGAATAGATCTCTAGTTCGTATCACTAACACGATAAGAGAAGCGGAAACCACAGATTCAATGAACCAACCGCTCCTGAATTGCTCCGGATCTACTTTTAGGATCCATTGTAAGACACCAAACGTCAAATAATCGAAGAAGGAACTCACCAACCCGAAAACCAGCATGAATTTTCGGATCACCGAAATATCCCAACGTTTTGGAGAAGAGATCATCTCCGCGTCCACCTCGTCTGTGGCTATCGTCATTTCCGGAAAATCGGTCAGAAAATTAGTAAGCAGGATCTGCTTAGGCAATAACGGCAAGAATGGAAGAAATAAGGAAGCCCCTGCCATACTGAACATATTCCCAAAATTCGCGCTAGTTGCCATGAACACATATTTTAGGGTGTTCGCAAACGTTACGCGCCCTTGTCTTACTCCTTCCACCAAGACTTCCAGGTCTTTTTCCAATAGAACAATATCCGCCGCGTTCTTAGCGACATCTACCGCTGTCTCAACGGATATTCCTACATCCGCAGAATGCAGAGCGGATACATCATTGATCCCGTCTCCGATATAACCTACGACGTTCCCAGCCTTCTTAAGTGCGATGATGATCCTTTCTTTGCAATTCGGTTCGATTTCCGCAAAGATATTCACATCTCCTACTAAATGGATCAAGGCCTCATCGCTGACTTGATTCAATTCTTCTCCGTACAATACCTTTGTATTTTGCAATCCGATCTGTGAGCAAAGAGAACGAGCTACGTGTCGGTTGTCGCCTGTAATTACTTTCAGAGAAACCCCTAACTGGTTCAAGGTAGTGATTGTCTCGTGCACCATGGGTTTAGGAGGATCATGAAAAACTAATAGACCTAAAAAGACCATCCCTTCCTCGTCCGATTTGGAAACTCGAGAGAAAGTTCCCATATCCTTACTTGCAATTCCTAAGATACGAAGTCCCTGGGCACTTAAATCTTCGTATTGTTTCTGGATCTTATCTTGGATCGTGTTTATTGGTATTTGGGAATTTGCTCCTTCTCTTGCAAATTTGCAAACGTCTAGAATATTAGAAAGAGCACCCTTCGTGATCAGAATGGAAGAATTGTCATGAGATACCAATATGCTCAGTCTTTTCCGAATGAAATCATATGGGATCTCGTCTGTCTTCGTATATTTTGAGAGATCGAATTGCAAGTCCTTTCGGATCGCCTCGTCAATGGAATTGATAAAGCCTGTCTCAAAGGAAGCATTGATAAAAGCATGCAGAGAAACTTCTTCGCTTTGATTTCCGTTCGGATCCAAAGAAGAATGGAATTGGACCGTGCCTTCTGTGAGAGTTCCGGTCTTATCGGAACAGATCACATTCATATTCCCAAAATTCTCGATGGCCGAAAGTCGTTTCACTATGACTTTCTTCTCCGCCATTTTCTTTGCGCCATGAGAAAGATTAATGCTGATGATCGCAGGCAGAAGCTGAGGAGTCAATCCTACAGAAAGCGCGAGAGAGAACAAGAACGCCTCTAAGACAGGACGTTCCAAAAGAACATTGATCACAAAGATTCCGAGTACCAAAAGCAAAGTGATATGGAGAAGGAAATATCCGAATTTCTTTACTCCCACTTCGAATTCATTCTCGGGCGGACGGAGCTTTAATCTTTCCGAAATACTTCCGAACTCGGTATCCTTGCCTGTCTTTACAACGACTGCCTTTGCTTGGCCGCTAATGATATGAGTTCCCATCCAAAGGGAATTGATCCTCTTTGCAAGGGGTGTGTCTGCTTTTAGGTCGCTAAGTGATTTCTCCACAGGGAAAGTTTCCCCGGTGAGAGTTGCCTCATTCACGAATAGATCCTTGGATTCGATGAGAAGGCTGTCTGCTGGAATGATATTCCCGGCATTTAAATCCAAAATATCGCCAGGAACGATCTGATCTAACGGCAATTCTACAGAGGCACCGTCCCTATACACGGAAACGGTGATCTGCACCATTGCCAAAAGCTTCTCCACTGCATTCATGGCTCCGTATTCTTGCCAAAAGCCCAAGAGTCCGCTGGCTAAAACGATCCCAAGAATGATGATCGCGTCCGCTGCGTCCTGAACGATAATGGAAAGTCCCGCAGCCATAAAAAGAAGAAGGATGATCGGACTCTTGAACTGGTTGAATAATAGACCGAGAGCCGAGGTCCTCTTCTTGGCAGTTAAGCGGTTCTCCCCGTATATTCCGACCCGCTCCTCCACTTCCTCGCTCGTTAAGCCTTTGGATGAAGAGTTTAGTTCCTGTAGACAATGATCGGGAGAAAGAGACCAAAATGAGGAGAGTGTGTTTGTTTCATTCATACGTATGATTGGAAGGTTCACAAAAAGATAATGAGATAGTAAAGCTTCTAGATCTACACTCTACCATTTTCAGAAAAGCGAAAAAAGGGAAAACCGGGAAAAAGGGAGATGAGCGATATCATCGATCCTATCAGACAAACAAAAGAGAGAAAGGAACCGCTCGATCGAGCGGCTTTCAAAAAGAGCCGTAAAAACTTCTGCCGTTTGATGCGAACAGGAAACGGCAGAATCGGGTTTAAATTTTATTCGAAATAGGTTTCACAGTCTGCAAATAGGCAAAGATCGCAGCCAAGTCGTCCTTGGTCATCCCTGCATACATGGTCCAAGGCATGATGGTCTGACGCTCACCGTCCTTTACCAAATGAGGTTGGTAACGAGGAGGCTCCATACTTTTAAACCGTTCTACAAATTTTTCTTCAGACCAATGACCGATACCCGTTTCCTTGTCAGGAGTAATATTGGAAGAAACGATCTTAGTACCGTTTGGCAAAGGAAATTCAAATCCACCGGCCAGATCCATCCCTTCTACCGGTTTTCCTTTGTCTTTTTTCGTATGACATTCGGAACAAGCTGCCGCGTTGAACAAATATTTGCCGTAAGCGATTTTATCCTCTTTCTTAGGCGAGGAAGAAAACTCCGCAGGTTGCGGGATCGTCCTTAAGATGAGAGAAAAGGGAAATTCAGGTTTAGAAACCTCATTCTCCTTTTGGATCGGAGCAATATTCCTTAAATATGCGATGATGGAAAGTAGGTCGTCCTTAGACATTTTGCCATATGCAGGATGAGGCATGACAGGAAATAGAGGGCGACCGTTCTTGCTAATCCCGCTCGAGATCGCACGAAGGATTTCTCCGTCCGTCCAAGTCCCGAGGGAAGCAGGAGTGATATTTGGTGCAACGAAAGAACCAGGAAACCCGATCTTTTGATCGAAGATCTCACCGCCTTCTCCAATGGATTCCGGAAGTAAAGGCCCCGAGAATCTTTTCCAGTCCCTTGTGGAGTGGCAATCGATGCAAGCGGAGACATGATTGGCAAGATATCTTCCCCTTTCAATATTCTCACGATCTTGTCTAGCTTGGATCTCTTCCGGTGGGTTTATCTTCGGAAAGGCAAGATATAAGAATCCGATCAATACGATGGGAAAAAGGATCAGGATCGCTCCGACTATCTTCAATAGTTTCTTCATTCAGTTCCTCTGGCTTTATGCTAGGAACTTTTTAAATAGATGCCGATCTTGCGCGATAACTTTTTGACAAATCGTCGGATTTAGTTCTGAATCTGTGCACGCTCCCTTATTGTAGAAGCAATCCATGCACCCGGAACATCGACAAACTCTTTATAGGTCGGAACATTTCCTCACAGCCTGGGTCCGGATCTTACAATGAATGGATTGAACATCCTGGATGAATGTTTCCGTAACTGCTTTGTAAGCCAAAGCACCCGAACCGTCGCTTCCTGCCAAAACAAAGTCCCCTACTTTTAGATTCTCTACGGAAGTATACCCATGCTTCGTTTTGATGAAGGTTTGTTGAGAAAAGCAATTCTTTTCCTCAGGAGTATCATACGAAGATCCTAACACGGAGAGCTTCGCAAAAGATATTAAGGATCTGCCTTCAAGAACAAGTCGGAGAATTGGAGACCGAGTATTCCATAAAAATCGAATATTTAAGGAAGAAGGATCTGTATTCGTGGATCTGACCGCGACCTTAGACAAAAGAGAGAATCTTTGCTGGATAGCAACTTGTTCCGGATTCTCCGCTCCTAGCAAGGAAAGTCCGTAAAAGCCGAAGACAAGGAAAGAAAGATTCTTTAAATATACGAAGTACAAAATACTTCGAGAAGAAGATCCCCCTTCTTCGATGCGAGTTCGGACTGTCTTAAAGTTAAAGAGATCCATCGAAATTAAGAACGTACTACTTTCATAAATAGAGATTTTTGTCGGACAGAGAACTGTCAAAAAAATCGAAAATGCAATAGGCAAGCTAGTTTCAGGGGTCCGAAAAAAGAAGGATCCGACCGAAATTATCCGTAAAACGTCGAAAATTACTTCTTGAACCCAGAAATAACTGTGATATTGTTGGAACCAATCAAACCAACAAAATGCAAGTTTGCAAGTATTTTTTACATTTTGCCGATTATGAAAAAAAGAGAAAACAAATATGGCTAAAGATCTGATTGCGGAAGGCGAAAGACTCGGACTTGCAATTAATTTGCTGTCTAACGTCAAGGAGGTCTCTAACTACCTGCAAAGGTCGGAAACCACCGTTTATCGTTGGATCAACGGAAATGTAGAGACTCCAGAATCTGTATTAAACCAGCTCTTATTCCAGTATGGGATCTCGAAAATATTTGTTAGAACTGGGAAAGGACAGGAAAAGGCGGAGCTTGCCGAACTTTTACCGATCTTCAATAAGGAGTTTGGTGCCTGGGTAAAAACGAACACCAATCTCTCTGAAGTAAAGAACGCGCAACTCGCAAGGATCATGAATCTGAGTGAGACCCTCGAAGAAATAGATCAGGATCTAGTCAGTAGATTTTGTATTAAGTTATTTAGTGAGAAGAAGAATCGACTATTCCGAAATTTGATCTCTGTCATGCTGGATCTACCGAGCGAAGGATACGAGGATATTCTAGACGCCGCACTCAAGGTAGAAAGAAAAGTCATTCGAAAGAAGAAATAGATCCTCTTAAGGAAACAGAGTCTTAATGATCTTCTCCGAAGTATTCACTATGTATTTTACTGGATTTCCAGTCTTTCGGATCATATTGTACAGACCAGACATCTGGATCCGTTCTATCTCTTCCATTTTAAGTTTTTCATACTGATCGCAAATATCTTTATATGCGATCGGGTCCATCTTGTTCAAAAGGAAACGATTGATCGTGACAATGATAGAAGAAAGCCTAGGATTTCGAAAATCCTGTCCGAAATCGGTGAGCGCCACATTAAACAGCCTATATTTCGTAGCCGGAACCCAGCTAAACCAGAGGAAGGCAAGCATCCCAAAAGAGGCCACGGGACTTAAGTTGGGCTCCTGCGATGGCAACGCGATGAGAAACGTGAATGCAATGATACTCGCAAGCAGGATCCCGGTAAAAATATAAATGGAATGCAGACGGACGAAATAGCTTCCCTTAACCATATTGTAAACTACCCTTCCTAGACCCCAGATGGTAGAAACGTAGATATACAGCATTAAGAGGATATACGTTAAACCACCTCTGTAACGGACTACGTCCCCATCCAAATAGTACGGAGAAACGAGACCCATCACGGAAAGAGCAGAAAAAGCAACAATAGCAGTGGTATGCGCTATCATAAAGCCCATCGGGACCGGTATTAGATCATGAGGTCGAGTGTAGTTTCGAATAATATAATTATTGAATAAAGGGAGAAAAATGATCGGGATCAGGGTGATGTCCAGGATAAAGGTTCGAAGTCCCCTTGGGAGAGGCAGACCCCCCAAGAATACCAAAAGACACCAGAGAGCTATCGTAATCGTCAATAGAGCAAAAACGAGAGCTAACTTGTTCCTCTCGGATCTGTAATAAAAGAATAAAGCCGAGCTAAACAAAAGCAGGAAAACGAAAAGGGACAAGGTCGGGGCTCCAACACAGCAAATCTATATGGGATCACGATTTCTGCCCTATTCCTAGTTGGCAAGGATTCTATAGCAAATTTTTTCTGGTACTATATTCCAAATGGTAGATGTGGGGGCTTGCTTAGGGCTTTCGGGTATCCCACAATTCCGCATTCGAATTTAACCCGGCCAGTAGCCTTTGCCTAAGGGTGTTGTGGTTAGGATATTGTTGGCGGTAAGAGTATTCGCAACGGAAACGAATATACCAAGTTCAGGGGACCAACAAATTCCACTCAAAGCAAGGCTTGCAGATCCTGCTCGCGGGGCCCAATTTATTCCATCTGGCGAGGTAAGAATATTATTAGCAGTAGTGGTTACCGACGTGGCAACAAATAAGTTTAATTGGGAAGACCATACAACTCCCCAAGGGATAAGGCTTGATGATCCCGATTCCGGGGTCCAATTGACTCCGTCCGGTGAGGTAAGAATATTATTGGCCACCGCATTATTACCTGTTGCAACGAATAAGCCTAACTCTGGAGACCAAGTGATTGAACGAAGCCCTAAACCTGCTACTCCTACTCGTGCACTCCAATTTATTCCATCAGGCGAGGTAAAAATATTATCCGGACCATTGAGAAAAGAAACGGCTACAAATAATCCTAATTCTGCCGACCAACAAACATCTGAGAAAAGCACGCTTGATGATCCGACTCGAGGAGTCCAATTCACTCCATCCGGTGAGGTGATAATATTATTGGTCACATTGTTGTTTGCAACTGCAACAAATAAGCCTAGTTTAGCTGACCAGCAAACTCCGTAAAGAAGTAGGCTTGCAGAACCCGCATGTGGAGACCAAACTATCCCATCAGTAGATGTTAATACATTGTTCGCAGTTGCAGTTGAAGCTACGACTACAAAAATTCCTAACTCTTTAGCCCACACTACGGAACGCAATGAAAGGCTTGCTGATCCTGCCCGCGCCGTCCAATTAATTCCGTCAGAAGAAGTGAGAATATTATTAGCAGTAGCCGTTACTGAAACAGCTACAAATAAATTTAACTCGGGAGACCAGCAAACATCTGTGAGCCCCAAGCTTGCTGACCCTGCTCTCGCCGTCCAAGCAGACGCATACCAGCCGGCGAACATGGCCGCTACTTTCTTTATTCGTAAATCGACAGCTTTCACCGATGGGGCTATAGTAGTAGATGGATTAGACCAATTAGGGTTGTCTGAAACTTTCCCTGCTATATCAATTGTATGTTGATCAATTTGAGATTGAAGTCCAGAAATATCGGAAGTTAGCATAGCGGAAATTGCATCTATATCAGACTTCAATACGAAATCATTATCATATAAGCGCCCAAATTCTCCTCCAAGTAGATTTCCATCAGTCGGAGTGGAGCGATTAAAACTTGTTTGTGGTGTAGGATTAAAAGTGGGCATATTAGTTACCTTTTATAATATTATGAAGCATAATATCCTTTGCCTAACGGAGTAGAAGTCAGAATATTATTTGCGATAGCAGTGTTAGCAATTGCAACGAACATTCCAAGTTCGGGAGACCAACAGACTCCGGAAAGACTCAAACTGGCGGAGCCAACTCGGGGGGTCCAGTAATACCCATCAGGAGATGTGTAAACGTTGTTAGCAGTAGCGGAACTTACAACTGCAATAAACAAATTTAACTCAGGCGACCAACAAACCGAATTCGATATTGGACCCGGACACCAAGTCCAGTTAAATCCGTCAGTGGAATACTTTACGGGACCTGGAACACCTGAATTTCCAACCGCAATAAACATGTGAAGTTGAGGGGACCAGCATACACTTTTGGCACTCCAGCCATTCACGACAGCCCAATTAGTACCATCCGATGAAATAAGAACACTTTGTCCAACAGCTACAAAAAAACTCAATTCAGCTGCCCAACAAACGCCATTAAGAGTCTGATTGCTCGCACCTGTCCTCGGTGTCCAATTTGACCCGTCGGATGAAGTTAAAATATTGTTTGCTGTCGCCGAAGAGGATACTGCGACAAATAGATTCAATTGAGATGACCAACATACGCTAGTTAAAGCTAAACTTGCGGATCCTACCCTTGGTGCCCAATTCATACCATCTGAAGAAATTAAAACATTGTTTGCTGTCGCCGTAGAGGATACTGCGACAAATATATTTAATTGAGACGACCAACATACGCTAGTTAAAGCTAAACTTGCAGACCCTGCTCTTGCTACCCAATTTATGCCATCTTGCGAAGTCAAAATGTTGTTTGCAGCTGTTGTTGAAGCGGTCGCTACGAATAAATTTAATTCCGGAGACCAACAAACGCTAGATAAAGTTAAACTAACAGATCCAGCTCTTGCAGTCCAAGCAGATGCGAGCCAACCTCCGAATATTTGAATTATACGGCGTATTCTAGGGTTTATTGAAATTGTAGAAGGCGCGCTCGTTGATGAAGGACTTGTCCAGGTCGGCGAATTAACAACCATTCCTGCGATATTTGTAGTTTGCTGATCAATTTGGGATTGTAAATTCGCTATATCAGAAGTTAGTCCCGCTGAAAGAGTATCAGCATCTGCTTTTAAAATTACATCGTTGTCATAGAGCCTCTGGAACTCAGATCCAAATAGATTTCCATCATTCGGCGTTGACCTACTAAAGCTAGTCGCAGGCGTCGGATTGAAACTTGGCATTTTAGATCACCGTCTCTTTTAATTTAAAGTCATATACAATAGAAGAATCTTTCGGTTTATCAGGGAATTGGTCTCGAAAAATCGGCCGAGTTCCAGAAAGAAATAGGATCTCACTCAAGAGTTCCCCGTTCAATTCATTATACAATAAATGGAATGTATATTCCCTTGTCCCGTCTGGTAGGTTCGTAATCTCAATTGGCTTTCTTAATAATTCGTGAGATAGTTGTCCGTTTGTAGGAGGAGGATGTATTGCACCTTGGTTTCCAATTGCACCTTCATCGATTGCATAATTTGCCTGAGGATTTAATAAAGTCAGCCCATCAAAGGTTCCGCCTGCATCGAAATTGGGCCTCCGCGTAGTGAATAATTCTCCGCTTGTTTCCGTGAATACAAAGCGAAGCAATATCTTCGCATACACCCCGGCAGGTCGGATCGCATCGATTGCGTTTGCTAAGAGAACCGGGACGTTAAAATGATCAATATCTCCTTGGATCTCTATTGAGAATGTAGCAGGTTCGGATTCTACATTCGAGTCCGGAATGAAGACCCCTCCATTTTCTAATCCTGCTACCGTGTTTCCGATCTCTATAATCTCGGGGACCGTGCCTTTTGCGAGGCGTTTCGCCATGGCAACAAGTATAAAGAGTCTGTAGGTGTCATCGGTCTGTCCACTTGCTCTGGATTGGTTCACCAATTCTCCAATGCGATCCAAGTTTAATCCGGTGGCCAAATAGATATATTCGATATCCTTTAAAGCCTGAAGTTGGAATTCGATCTCGTCGAATTCTGCAGAGATGACTTTCCATAATTTTCCGAGCCATGAATTTGTATCACGGTTTAATATGGATTCAGGAAATTTCTGCAGTAAATCGATAGCACTCATGTCGCAATTACTTGGATCAAAGAATTGAAGGTTTGCGCAAACTCGGACGCGTTGATCGAGACTTTTGCTGTAGAAGTCGGATTCGGAGCAATGCCTAAATTGATCACAACATCATCGATCCCTTTTATGCCGTCGAAGTTCGCAATGATTTGCCATCCGAAAACATCCGCACCGACATCCAGTCCAGGATATTCTGTGCTCACGGAGCCGATCGTATCCACACCGCCGATCACTTGGATCACCCTTGTCTGAATGAGTTGCTCGTTTGTAGTCACCCAATCCGTATTCTTTGTGATCAGGACCTTAATATAGATTTCTACTGCAGTTGGCACGGACCAAAGCATAGTGTGAGGTTGACCATTCGCATCTAATATATCTTTCGATTTCTTGTTCGGACCTTCTGCGGCATACGTTTGTATTCCTGCAGGCTTTGAATTAAATATGGCTGTCGCGATATTTCTATCATATTCATCCTGACTGGTCGAACCAGAAGGTGTTCCGGCTACGATGATCTCTATAGAATGTGCCGGCCTTCCATCCGGATCCACTGCACTAGTAACATTCTCATAGACGGTAACGGCGGAAACAAACTCCACTTGAAGAATTGATTCTCGAATGGCAGGTACAGAAGAGCCGCCGAATGTGGATCTATCCTTATATCTTTGCCGAAGTTCCGCGTCCGATTCGACAGGAGCCCCTCCGATGGATGGAAACGGATTAGAAACGGAATCAACGCCACTTAAAGGAACTACGATCTCCGTAATACTTCCTGCGGGAACTACCGTTTCCGAACCGGAATTGATGCTGGTAAACGGAAGTAATTGGCCCGTGCTCACCGTAAGAGTTGTATCTCGACTCAATCCGAACTGGATACCCTGTGCAGTTTGAACGAGAAAACCTTGCGGAACCACAGTATTGGTCTCTCCGGTGACTCGAATATCCACCGCAGACCTTTGCGCAGGAATTCTAGAAAGTCCACCTTGTGCGACTACGCGATCTAGCTGTACCCCTTCCGCTTGATTAATAAATTTGGAATAATACGTTTCTTCTAAACCTTGCCAAACTTCGTCGAATTCTTTGGCGACGTTTTGCAGGATAATCCCTAACTCTCCGTACGGAGAAAGATCGATCTCGGGACCGAAGTTTTCTTCTAACTTCGCTCGATCTTCTAGGGCCTGCAAGATATCGGAATAAGATTTTCGTATAAATCCTTGTGGGGTTACTCCAAATGCCATTAGTTTGCTCCGTTTGAAACGGAACCGGACAAGGTACCGAAACTACTTTCTACTTGAAAGACGATTGTAACCGCTCTGGTCTTCGGATCGAAGTTTGCATCCAAGGATAAGATCTTAATTACATTCGGCTCCTTTAATATAGCCTTCTTTACTTCAGCTAAGAATCTTGGGCGAAAAAAGAAATTTTGATCTATAAGACCCAGCCAATCCACTCCTTCCTGTGGGGCCAAATACCATTCCCCCAAGAACATTTTCAGTCGGTTTCCTAAGATCTGCTGAAGAGCATCTATCCCTTCTAACATGACTAGACGACCTCGACTCGGATTCGTATCTCCTGGGCCTTGGCTTTTTACATAGGCGAGATCATTACCTTGTATTTTTAAAGTTTTCATTATGGAGTTCCGATTTGAGAGTTCGGCGTCCCTGTTGAGCTGCCTGGTGCAGAAGACAGATGTGTATGAGTATTAAATGTCGTTTTTATATCGCCGATCGAAACCGCAGTGCTCGATTCGCTTGTTTTTTCTTTTACAACATGACCGGATATCTCATCGTTCGGTACAGATAAGTTCCCGGTGATCTTAACTCCATCCGATCCAAGAGAAAGTTCTGTGTTCCCCACTTTCAAAGTCAGTTTATTGTCTTCGAATTTGATCAGGTTTTGCGGCTCTTCCCAACCCTGCTTAGCAATTGCTCCTAAAACGCATGCATTCTCTAAACCGAATATCTTGGAATCCGGCTTAACTTCTTGCTTCGATCCTTGCAAACTGCTGGAAGTATCGAACGTAGAAAAACCTACCCAAACAAAATCTCCTCTTTGGTAGAAAGGTTTAATATAGCAACCTTGCCCGATCTGCACATACTCGACAGGGATCCCGGGAATGACGGGATAATCGAAACTATCATCCAATTCATTCTTTTCGCGGACCATAGGAAGGACGTCCGCCCTCATAGAGGACGCATCAAAGGATTCGATCTTACAAACCATTCCCAGCTGGATGCTTCTACCTTTCTTGTCAGTATAACGATCTAATAATTCTGCAAAGCTCATATTGGCATTACCTCGAATTCACAAGATGCTTCTCCGAATGTGGAGAAATCTTTTTTTCCCTTTACGATCTTTGCAGTCATATTCATGTCCTGGAATTCGATCTTAACGATCATCCCGATCCGTAAATTATATAAAAATAATGTTTTGATCTTATAGCCTTTCGCGGTTTTTTCGGGCTTTCCTAAAAGACCAGAAGAAGAATTTAAAACGATTGCCTTGGATTTCTTAGGATTCTTTGGCTGAACGGTAAGTTGACCGTTTGCAAAATAATATTCGGACTCTGTATCGGAAGCGATCTTTCCGATAGAACTTGCGAATTTACCCAGGGTAATCGAGTCGTAGGTTTTATCTGTTCCCAATTCTACACTTCCCGTAGTGATACCAGCGGCCTTACAGGCATCTTTGATTACTGCGGAAGCCTTCATCTTCTTATAGCTCTTATTTATGATCGCGGTTCCCCATTTAGTCGCAGAATCGGAGATATTGACTTCCAAAACTCGATCCACACCGTCTAAAGAAACCTTAAATCCTATGGCCTCTCCAAGGATCACTGTTCCAGACTCTTCCTTATAGCCTGCGTTCACAGTGACTTTAGGAAAGACCTTACCTGCACCCTTTTTCTGAGGTTCGAAGGCTTGGATTGTTTCTGGAGAAGGATTATAGAGTTTTAATGTCGCTGACTGTAGGTTACCTATCTTCTGTTCTTGAGTGAATTCAATAGAAAAAGGTGGATAGGAAAACTCCCGTTGCGCTATACTCACCTTGGCAACTCGATTGAAGAGTTGGCTCATAAATTCACCTCTTTACCCAGAATTAAAAGAATCTTACTTCCAAATAAGAGTTTATTCACTACTTGTCCTTGTAAAACGCTAGCTTGCTCTAACTCTTGGGGATTGAAGGGAATAATCAGCCGATTTATTTTAAGATCATTCACTACGGCATCCACCAATTCCCGAGCGTAACAGATCTTAGTAGTAAATAAGATCTGATCATCCGCGTTTAAAATCCTGCAGGTATAAAAATCCGCTCTTTCATTATATAGAAATTGAAATGAATACGTTTCACCTATCGTGAAATCTTTCTCAATAGGAACTTCGTCAGCGGAAATGGGAAGATATTCTAATTCTATCATATTCCCCTCTATACTACTCCGGCACTCATGGGTTTCGTTATGCCAGCGCTGCCAGAAATTTGAGTGGTAGCTGTTGAAGTTGCGCCAGCCTTGGTGATTTCGGAGCCTACAGGAGTTGCTGTGGTATTAGAAGACACAATCACAATCTCTTTCAGTTTTAGGCTAATTTGTCTTCCTTTTCCAAGCTCTACAGACTGCTCTTCAGTTAAGGATTCTATAATTAAGTTTTCGTAATCTCCTTCGTATGAATTAAAGATCAAAACTTCTCGATCATCCATCCAGTCCTTTAAAATGCCTAGACGATCACTTACGGTTTTGTTCAGGAAAGAGAAGGGATCTAATGGATCCCAGTCTGCGTCGGTAATGACCGCAGTCACACTGATATTCGTGGGTTCAGTAGTGATATGATCCGAGATTTGAGCTCCCTTCTCTACTGCATGAGAGGAAACACTGGCAGCACGATCCTTGCTAATACTGATCGTAGAATCAAATACGATACTCGTAGAATTAGAACTCAAGGATGTCTGGTTCTTTTCATCCAATAGACTGGTAACTTTTTGAACTAAGGACATATTAGGTGATCGCTAATCCCAATTTCGCTGGTAAAATATCTTCGGACAATTCATCCAAGGCTCGCATCACTGCATCCTTGATCTCCGAGCCTACTTCAGAGGAACCAGTTACATTTACGGTAAGAGTTCCTACAACGCTTTGGACTATAACGGAAGAGCCCCCCAATGCCCCATTAGGGGAAATTCTACCTGAACTTCCTGGCGTAAATAATTCTGGTCCTTTCTCACCTACAAGATACGAATTGCCTGCAGAAACAGGACCACCAGAAGCGCGAGCGCCAGCAATCAACCCTTCGCCGTTCTTGTTTGCGCCGCCTATCATATTTGAGAAGACGCTCCCTAGTTTTAATAAGAAATCCGGGACTTTGATATTGGATAGTAGATCGCTAATCGTATTTACGAAATCCATTACGCTCGCTTTGATCTGATCAAAATAGTAATATAAGATGGAAATAGGAAAAAGGGCCATGATAAAGTATTTACCGTATGCTTTGGCAAAATCTATCAGACCATTAAATGCATTCCTGACCCAATCTATTGCGGATTGAACAGCCTTTATGATCCTAGGTTTGAATTCATCGAAATATTTCAGGAAATTTCCGATCACTGATTCCCCTCCGGAAAGCCAGGCATAGAGATCGACTAAAATCAGAATAATCCCAGCAATCACTGCTCCCCAGACGAAAAAGCGAGTAGCTAAAAATATGATCCCGTACTGTAACACTCTCACTATCTCGACTGTATTTGTTAGCATATCCAAAAAGCCTGATAAACCTGATGCAAGTGAGGCAAATCCTTTGATAAGCGGTGTAACAATCGGAATGAACAGCTTCGAGAAAGATGTCGCGACATTATCAAGGCTCTTACTTAGTTGCTCTTGCGCTCCTGAATATGATAACAAATATTCGTTATATTGATTTTGCAGATCGGCATTCTTCGTAAGAGCTTTATTCAGTAATTCTCTACGCTTTTCTTGAGAAGCCTCATCATTTCCATCACCGATAGCTTTCGCTTCTTCCAAATATTTGGAAAGTGCCGCATTCCCTTTAAGAAGAGAAGTGTCTCCACTCTCTATGAAACTTTGTGCCGACTTAAAAACTTCAGGCAATGTGCCACCGGATAGAACGGCGAGTTTTTGGACTCCGGAAAGAGAGCTTTTTACGAAATCGAGCGAATGACCGTAACCAATCGCCTCTCTGACTGACTGTGTAAGATCCGTTTCTGTAGCCAGGCCTTCAGATTGCAGTTTTGCATTTTGGATTGCGTCTGCAAGGCCCGCATAACCTCCCTTTCCTACCATATTCTTCAGAAGACTTTTTTGTTTATCTAGTTCCTGCCCTACTTTCGCAAATTCAAACCAATTTGAAACCGTTGCACCAGCCTTTGCCCCTTTCGCCAATCCCCCAATTTTCGAAAAAGTTTGGTTTAAGGAAGCAGAAAGCTCTTTCGTACTCGCAGTAAAGGCAGCGCTCAAACTGGAGCCGATCTTTTTCGTCCAGTTGATAGCGCTCTTTCCCCAAGCGTTTAAAAGGGCAGAAGAAGATTTAAATGCTTTTGTAAGTGAATCGCCAAAAGAATCCTGCAGCTTCTTAAACTGGGCTGCCAGCTTCTGCATTTCCTTGATCCATTCTTCGTCCATCTTATCCTATCTCTTAGAACGCAAGGGCGCGCTTGATTGCTTCTGTTCTTTGATCATGCGATCCACTAGTATATTCGCTTTTGCCAAATCTCGTGGATGCAGATTACAAGCTTCCGAATATGTAAGGATCCCATTGACCACGGGTCTCCATATCGCAACTTCCTCGTCCAACTCTTGCTTAAGCCTGGTTTCCTCCAGCCGGTTGATAGCCAACAGGTGCCTTACCGTTTTTTGATCCATTTTCTGGCCAGGAAAATCCGGGCTCAAGCTCCCCTCTAAGAAATCGGGGAAGAATAATTTCCCAGACCTCCTCTAATTCACGGATCCATGCCTTCAGTTCAGTTTGTTGCAATGAAATAGGACTTCCGTCAGGACCAAGAGGGCCATCGATGGAAAGTTTATTTGCTCCTTTTCCCGGGAAGACGACGTGGTCGAAACAGTATTCCAGGATTACCGATAGATCCATGTTACCGTCCGTAATCCGGAACATTTTTGATTTTAGTTTGATCCATTCCTTTGTTCCTGGGTGTTGAAGAATGTATTCCTTTCCATTGACTTGGATCGTTTCTTGATAAGCAGACATGCAATATTCCTACATTTTGAAATTTTAATATATTTGTGACTTCCGGCTCTGAAAGAAGTCGGGACCTGCCCTAAGGGCGAGACTTATTTTATGCCAAATGGGACTTGTTTAGATCCGCACAAGTCAAAACCCATTCCACTCCAGTCTCATCCACTCCGAATTCCTTGTCCGGATCCACGGAAACCCAGGCTTGGCTAGCGATCGCAACAAACTTGCCATCGGAATTATTCTTTACCATAACAGGAAAAGTATTCGGTAGATTCTTTACCAGATCTAAGAAAGCATTATCTGGAGAAGTTCCCTTCAATGTGAAAGTGATCTGACCAGAAGTGTCGTTATTCTTAGTCCTAGAGATCTCACCTTTAGCTCCTACATGGGTCTTGTAGGTTTCATTATTACTCCGTTTGACGGAAATAAAAGTCCCGTCAAAGAAGCCAGAAACGAGCCTTCCGGAAACGGAAAGAGTAACACTATTTGGGTCATAAGTACCTAAAAATTTATTCGCCATAAAAAGACTCCTTAAACAGTAATTAGGCCGTTCACGTTCACTTTATGGATCGCACCGGCGAGATAATAAACGAATCGAATTCCATCTAAGGTCCGATTAGCTCGATCCGTCGGAGATATCTCCGCTCTAGTCGGAACGAAAACTTGGCTCATATATACCTTGTCATCTGATAGTCTCAGATCGTCTTCAGAGGAAGCTCTTGCTACGATACCTGCGTCGCCTGCTCTTTTCAGAACATCTCGTATCACGCTCTCTACTTGGGCAATGCCTGGATCGTCTAACGAGATCTTGTCATTGTTCAAAAGAAGAGAAAGCAGATTCGTCTGTAATTGGTCTTCGACCCAGTCTTGCCCGACAATTACATCGATGAACTCACCCGAAGTTGCAATTCCTTCATTCACATAAATGGACCCAGACAGTTCTTGCAACGCTTGACCATGTTCACTTCTGATAGAAGTTAGATCTGTTTTCGAAAACGAAGATGCATTCTGGCCATTCAATCTTTTCCACTTATAAGTTGTGGAGCCTGGTTGTTTGGGGATATTCTGCCCAACCCAGGCACACTCCGGAAAATCAGAAGGAGAGTTATTATGGATTAAATAGGCTTCACGATCAACATTTCTTGAGCTCAATGCGGTAAGATCCGAAGAGCAACCGAAGAAGAACTTTTTGTTACTGTTTGCCCAAGTCCCGGCGGCATTTAGATCTTCTTTGTCCCGAGCGGTAATTGTTATCGCATAGAAATTGTCATCAAGCTCTCGAAGCTTATCCAATGCAGTACCGATCGCATCTGGGGAGATTGCGATCATGATGTCTTGAGGCTTAGGAGATTGCGCAAACATTGCCGCGGCCATTTTGTATACGTCAGTCGTAGAGACAAAGCCTGCAGAAACCACATCAGAAATATCGGAAACAATATACTTTGTAAGCTGAGGCGCAGTGGTATCGGAAGCCTTCAATATCAAAGGACGAAACGATTTTTGCGTCAAACCCTGAGTTCCTCGAGTGATATCGATTACGATATCGTTAATAAATGCCATTGCTTAAACCTCTACCTCTAAATTTTGATTATGACTCGCGTATTCTTCTGCGACCTTGATCGTAGATAATTTCTCGATTTCTAAACCCACTTCGTTCGTGTAATCAAATCGAATATCGAAGCCTACTTGGTACTTCCAACTGGAATCCTCGAGAACGCTACGATCTTGAACAGTAGTAGCTATAATGCGAGGAACGACACTCTGCTCTCTGCAAAAGGATCGATTATCTTCCTTTCCAAACCAATGAAAGACGTTCAACGCAGCGGATCTTGCGTTCTCTAAGTTTTGTGTATCAAAAAAATTGAATGAATATGTATCTTGGTATTTTTCTAGTCGGGTTTGGAGTATGATTGTAGGATCTCCTACCTTCTCAGCGTTAGAACGAACGTTTCTGTAAGCCGATTCTACCAAACAGGAAGAAGACCTATAAGTTCCGTACGGATATGTATTCTGACTTTGATCATATCGTACTAAAACAACGGAGGTATCCGTTTGGATCTTAGTGAATAGTACGTTCATCACCGAGGCAGGAATCATCCCAGTTTAGCCTCCAAATTTTCCATAAAACATACTAAAATCACTCAATATCCAAAATGAGATATAAAACTGACGAGAACCTACCTTAAATTTGTTATTTTATATATTAAAAATAGCAAACTTACTATAATTAGGTTCTTATATTACGAATAGCGATAATTAAGAAATATTCCGACAGGGACAAGAAGAAAAAATGTAATTTTATTAAATTTTCATCAAATGAGGCAATATACTACGATACAGAACCCATTTATCCGTTTTTGAAAGCTCGTATTCGCGCCCTTCTCATATGGTATCTGAAAAAGGACATCAATACGTAGACTAGCTAATCTTATATATTCTTAGCGCGAGGCGAGGCTTTCCTTTATGGAAACTTAAAAAGAAAGGTTATATTCAATATACTATAATTAACAAAATACGTTATGCGAATTCTAGGAATTTTAAAAACTCTAGCTAGGTAGCCGCATCAATAAGAGGACGTGCGCTATCCTGATTCAGTACGCAATAACAGAGATAAGGCTGCAAGCGGGAAGAAATAGCCTCGTCCACTATGGAATAGAATTCTTTCCAAGGTTCGTCTGTCCAAGTTGAATTCAAGACCGTGCAGCCTGCACTAGCCATCTCTACATATTTCGAAGTACTACTCTTAGCATGAATGTCGATCGCAAAAAAACCAGTATCCTTCATAGAAGGAGATTCACTCTTCCATTGAAACCAAGGCTTGCCTGCTCCATGGATGGCATATCGATTTACGGTAACTTTTGCATACTGAGTCAATGCCTTGTGACCCCGATGGATCCCTAAAGTATACTTATATACTCCTTCAGCGATACGCGCCGTACCATTCGGATTCATAGGATGGTTCAACCAATATCTTCCAGGGTCGATCGTGCAAACATATGTCTTACATTCAAGGGAACCGTTCAGATTTCGGATTAGGAATAATGCGTCATTGTATTCATTAATCGCATCATTGTTTAGATTTACGGAACCTTCTTCTGAGCTAATTCCTCTAACGCCAAAAAGCACCCACCGATTATAGAGAAGGCCATATTTTTCCTCTCCATATTTCATAAGGCTTTCCGTAAAATCTAATGAGTTCATAGGTCCCGATTTAGATGGAAAGAGAAAATGATATCAGCTATTTTGCAAGAAAATATCAAAAGTTAGGCGAAAACTTTTTCGCCATCAGAGTTTCCGCAACGTCAGCGTCAGTAAAAAGGGGCTAAAAATTCTTTTTTATAAAACTCTCATCCAGCGTGTCTGCAATTTTTTGACCGTAAGACACAAATCGGTTTATGAATTCAACTTTATCCAATTCGTTCTCTTCTTCTTGGATAAGAGTATCAAAACGATGGAATCGCATATCCGGATTCTTTTGAGCGATATAGCCTGCTTCTAATACCTGTGCTAAGGTAGACTCTTTTCTGGCTTGGAACGGATACTTTGCGATCTGTTGGAAGAAGTCAGTCTTGGAAGCTTCCGCATACGAAACGTAGGAACTCACATTGCCTGTCCCAAGAGAGACGATTAGGCTTCCTTTGTCTTCCCAGTCATTTGCGAGGATCTCAGTAAGGATGTAATGGATCGTATTATTATTAATTCCCTGCCCTCCATCCTGAAATACCGCTCCGGTTTCGACCTTTTCTTTACCATCGGGAGAATAATTAGTCCATTTAAAGCCAGGAACGTTGATCTTACCGAAATAATAGGCAGCAGAAAGTGCAGACCAAGTAATCACATCCGCTAATGTTCGATGTCCATCGGATTTGTCCCAGGACTTTAGGAAATGCGTCCTTTGCGAGCATAAGTTGAAGGAAGTCGCCATAAAAGAAGTCTTTAGATCTTTCATTTTAAGTTGACCTAAGAATTTTCCGTCAGACGTTTTTATCGAGTTCAGTTCCGTAACAAAAGGGGTTCGATCATACTTCGGTCTGATCCAATTTGCGGGATTTAACTTGCTCCTCGGAGTAAAAAGATTTGCACCTTTTTTAATATACAGATCTGCTATGGCCTGAATTGGAACACCTGCAGCGACAGCTCCTCCAATAATTGCTCCAGTGGAAGAGCCGGTAATTAAATCGAAGGAGTCTGTGAGGCTTTTACGCTTCAATTTTTTAAGCAGCGCCTCTAGACGCACGAGCACCAAGGCAGGCATGATGCCTAAAATTCCACCACCATCAATTTGTAATATTCGTTTCATAAAATTCTTGATAAGTTTTCCACACTCGAGATAGGGTTAAGCGAAGTCACGTTTGGTCCCAAAGATTTAGGAAGTTAATAAAAGTAAACTATAAAATTTCAAGAGAGAAATAGTGTATTCAGTATAAACAAAGTTACCCATTTTCGATGAGAATATTAGGATGACATCGTGAAAAAAGAAAATTAAGTAGAAGCGTCGACGTAATATTACCTGCTCGAGGCGGTTTGGATCTATGGCTTCAGATAAAAAGAATTCAAAAGTTTTATTATGGTTAGTCGCCTGTGGCTTCTTTGTACAAACACTGGATAGCACGATAGTCAATACCGCCATTCCTGCAATCGCTAAGAGCATGGGAACAAGTCCTCTCAAAATGCAGTCCGTAGTAGTAGTCTACCTACTCACCATGGCGATGCTTATACCGGCCTCAGGCTGGATCTCCGACAAATTCGGGACTAGACAGGTTTATATAGGAGCACTTTCCTTATTCGTGATCGGGTCATTGTTCTGTGCAGCCTCAGGGAACCTGACCCAATTGGTACTAGCTCGGATCGTGCAAGGAGTTGGTGGAGCACTTCTTCTTCCCGTGGGACGCTTAGCATTGCTTCGATCGGTACCGAGAACCGAATTCCTGCAGGCGATCAGTTTCGTTGCCATACCCGGACTGATCGGGCCTTTAGTAGGACCCACCTTGGGTGGATGGCTCGTAGAAACAGCGTCTTGGCATTGGATCTTTTTGATCAACCTACCTGTCGGGATCGTAGGTGTTATCGCCGCCTCTATCTATATGGAAGGAGATCCACTCTCCGAACTCTCAAAATTTGATCTAACAGGATACGCGTTACTTGCATTCGGAATGGTCACCTTCTCCATGGCGTTAGACGCTAGTTATAGCTTAGGAATACAGAGAGCTGGCATATTACTACTTACGATCTTCGGGTTGGCAAGTTTAACCGCCTACTGGATCCATGCGGCGAGGACTCCCAAGCCCCTCTTCTCACCTAAGATCTTCTCTATTCCCACTTTAAGCATAGGGCTACTCGGAAATTTATTCTCCCGTTTAGGAAGCTCCAGTATGCCATTTTTAGTTCCGTTGTTCTTACAAGTGAACATGGAATATTCTCCCTTTCAGGCGGGGCTCATGATGCTTCCTATGGCGATCGCAGGAATAGCGATCAAGAGACTCGTTCCCGTCCTGATCTACAAGTTTGGCTATCGGATCGTCCTCATGACAAATACTTTGTTAGTCGGGTTCGCAATGTGCAGTTTTCTACTAAGTGAATCCAATCATGCCTGGTGGTTGATATCCATCCAGTTGCTCTGCTTTGGAGCGTTCAATTCATTGCAATTTACGGCGATGAATACACTCGCCTTAAAGGATCTAACTGAAGAATACACAAGCAGTGGAAATACAATGCTTTCTATGGTCCAGATGTTGGCCATGGGAATGGGAGTTTCCTGCGCAGCCACAGCCTTAGAAGCGTTTACAGATCTATTCGGGAGCATCCACTCCGAACAGATGATCTTAGCGTTCCGAAGCACTTTCGCGTGTATGGGACTCATTACTCTTTCTTCTAGCTTTATCTTCTGGCAACTCAAGACGGAAGACGGAAAGATCGTTCATTTGAACGAGCATTTGTTGGATTGAGGGAAATAGAGGACCTATGACTTGATAAGGCTTAAATCGTTTTTACGAGCTTACGCAAATCTTTAAATAATTGGGCCGGACTTATTTCGTCCTGCTCAATTTCTTTTCCATATTTATAGATCAGTTCTTTCGCCAAATTTTCTTTGCCAATATAAATATAATAGAAGGCAGCGGAAATCACGGAATTAAGATTTTCTATATTTGTTTTATTCGAATTAATATTGCTTATAAGCGTTTCAGCCTCTCCTTCGTATATCTTAGAAAAAGCTTTTTTATCTTGTACAAACTTGCCGTTTTTAAATCGAAAGAAAATAGATGCGTCCGCTGAATCGGCATGACTTTGGTGGAAATAGTCTAGATAGTTTCCTGCAATCGCATCAATGAAACCATCTTTATCAACATCTTCGAAACTAATTCCATCCGGTGTTGGAATATTAGATATTGAAAGGGTGTCTTTAGAATCTAAAGCGATTACGTCCACGACGGAACAGCAATGAGCTCCCTCGGTATACGTTATAACCGCAAACACATCGTATCCGCCAATTCGAAAGTGTTTGGTTTTATCGTAACGGAGGGACCAAGTTTCAATTTCAAGATATGATCTAGAAAAAACCTTTTTTCCCTTATATTTTACAACTACTGTATCATGAAGAGTATGGGATCCTTGAGTATTCTCGCTTTGGAGATTAACTTCGAAAATTTGATCGTTCTTTAGGATATGCCTGAAAACGTTTCGCTCTGGGCGAACGCAGGTTTCCCAATCATCTCCCTTCTTTGTGACTAACTTTCCATCAGCGCATTTTTCTAAATCCGGTGCTTCATGCTCGTCTTGGATTGAAGTCTCTTTCAGTGGATTTGAGGATTCCTGCTTACAATCACACGCGGATAAAAATAGAAGAAATGAGAAAGTTAAGCGGGTAAACATAAATATAAAGTGAGAAAGACGCATGCAAAGCGACGAGACTAAAGACAATTCCTGAAACTAGATCGATTCATTCTGATTATTCTTTTTACGCCACAAATCAAGTATTCCTCCCATTATTCCTGCAACCACCACTATATCCAGATGGCGCAAACCTCCGTCATACCATATTTCATTGATAAACCTCGTGAAATATTCCTGAAAGCCGAATAGAAGTGCTTCCAAAATCCAGATCTCTATAGTCCATAAAAACGAAATTATCAAAAACTTTTTGAATAGCGGGTAAGAAATTTCCTTGGAGAGTGAATTTAGAAAAAAGCAACTCATGATCTGAGTAGGAAAGAGCAAAATAGAATAAGAAAGCAGGGACAAAGCTCTGGGGGGTCGACCGCTATGAGAATATGGATATAATAGCAAGACTGTAATGCCAAGGCTAACAAGCGAAATCAGTCCTAAGACAACACCGAGTCCCAATGCAGAGGTAAATATCTTTTTCATTTTGCCTTTACCTATTTTAATTTTTGAGGTCAAAAAATTTGATAACAACTATTATCTATTTTGAAACCTCTTTCACGACATGCGTCGCCCATAGAATTTGCAAAAAGAAAAAAATTTTTAGCACTCTCGGGAAGTTGGTTCTGAATACCAACGAAAGGCTGCGGTAATTTTAATTCAGTGCGGTTTGTAAAGAGATTATCCCTACTTCCGAACTTCCTTCTTCAACTGTTCCTTCACACCATCTCTGGTGGTCCCAGACTTATTCTCTAACTTAATAGAATAATGGATCTGATACTTAGTAACGACAGGTTTCTCTTCCGAATGCTCCATGGACCAGCGAGTAACGTCATTTTGGATGATCTTTGCGAGATCGTTGATGCGAGGGACCCGGGTATTGAATCGGATCGTCTCCACGGCTCCCGTATTTCCATTCAAGATCACTAATATGATCCCGTCGTCGGTGAAATTGATCTTATTATATTTTACTAATTCTTCGCTGATGAGTGCGTCTCCGCCCTTATCCACTTTGCGTTTAATGAATTTGGAGCCTCTGATCTGTCTCACCTGATAGGTATCGCTTGTAATATAGACCCTAAAGTATTCTGCGCTATCCTTGGACACTGCTTGGAATGATTGGGGATCCAAAGTGGTGATCTTGACCTCGTCCCCTTCTTCATTGATCACAACCTCCGATTCTCCGGCAGGATTCGGGAGTATCTCTCCCTTTGGCTGTTCCGGTTTATGAACGGAGCCGCCGCTAGCACAGGATGCCAAGAAGAAGAAAAGTGGAACCACCAAACCAATCATGGAGGAACGAAGGAACGATGCACGGATCATAGGATTTCCTACCCAATAAATCTGTATTTATATGCGAATTTCGTAACTATACTAAATATTGCAAGAACAGTGTGGCAAGACCTAGGAAACAAAAGAAGCCGAACGTGTCCGTTGTCATAGTCACGAAGATAGAAGAAGCGATCGCCGGGTCTATCTTTAGTAGTTTTAGCGCCATAGGGATACAAGCTCCGACCAAGGCCGCCATGATCAAATTTGCAAGCATGGCAAGAAAGATCACCATTGCGAGTGCAGGCTTCCCAAAGAAGAAGTATACGGCCAGCCCAGTGATCGATCCTATCGTGATCCCGTTAATGAGCCCGATCAGACTTTCCTTACGAAAGGCCACCTTCCAGTTAGAAGGCCCTAGATCCCCCGTCGCAATATTACGTACCACAACTGTGATTGCCTGAGTTCCTGCATTGCCGCCCATTCCCGCCACGATCGGCATGAGCGCTGCTAGAAATACAAGGGATTGGATCGTGCTCTCAAAGAAAGAAACCATAGAAGACGCCATAGTCGCAGTGCCCAAATTAAAGATAAGCCAAACCAATCTTCTTCGGATGGAATCCCAGATAGAAGTATTTAGTCTTTCTTCTTCCGAGACTCCCCCCATACGCAGGATATCTTCGGACGCTTCTTCTTGGACGATGTCCAAGATATCATCCACTGTGATCCTACCGATGATCCGATCCAGATCGTCCACCACAGCAGCGGATACTAAGTCGTATTTACGGAACATCCGTGCCACTTCTTCCTGGTCCGTATCGTAATGAATGGAGAAGACCTCTTCCTTAACGAGCCGACTCACTTTTTGGTTGAGAGGTGCAAGAAAGAGATCCTTGAGTTTGATAAAACCTTTTAAGTGGTTTTCAGAATCGGTGACATAGAGAAGATAGATATCGTCCGTCTCTTTTGCGACCCTTCTTAGTTTGATAATTGCTTTTCGGACCGTGTCCGCCTCGAATGCGGAAGCGAATTCCGTGGTCATTAAACGACCCGCGGTATACTCCCTAAAATTCAACTGCTTTCGGATCTGGGAAGAGTCTTCTCTGTCGAGAGAGTTCAGGATCTCTTCGGCCTTCTCCTTGGAGACTTCGGAGATCAGGTTCGTGACATCGTCCGGTTCCAGATTCTCCACAATGGGAGAGATCTCCTGCATATTCAGCCGCGAGATGAGATCCGCCTGCAAGTCCTCGTCGAACTCTACCAGGATCTGGGACTGCATTTCAGAATCGCAAAGCTTAAATACGTAAAATGCTTCGTCTATATCCAGCCTTTCCAAGACTTCGGCGATATCCGCCGGGTGGTTGGAAGAAGTGAAGGCGCGCAGATATTCGCTATCTTTCTTTTCTACTTTTTCGGAGAAGGACTCCATCCATTCGGCAGATGTTGTCTGAGCCTTCGTGGAAGAAATTTCCTTTGTGCTGTTTGTTTCGTCCATTTCGGCTTTCCTCCCCTTTCGACAGAATCCTGAGGGAATTTACTCGTTCAATGACTTTCCTGATTTTTCGGTTCTGTGTTTTTCATTTGACGATGGGCCGGAAGGCTTAGAATAGAACCTAGTGTCTCCTTATCCGACTATGAAACAGTTTTTTTTCCGACTTACACCGGTCATTCTATTCACCATCGCCCTTCCTATATTCTCCGACGCATTCTATTTTCCTTGGGAATACAATAAGCTTTATAACGAAAAAGTGACTATGGAACTAGAGTTAGATTCCTTGAGACTCAGATACAGGAACGAATCCGAGAACTCGAAAAAGGAAAAAGCCTCCTTAGACGGCAGGATCAAAAGCCTTGAGGACCAGCTCGCGAACGAGAAAACCTTTCGAGAAAAAGACAAGGATCTTTACTCCGACCTGATCAAGGCCCTGGAAAATCAAATTTCCCTTCTCAAAGCCAAAAGCAGCAATAAGGAGAAGGAGCTGATCGAGGAGAATGAAAAGCAATCCAAGAAATACCAGGACCTGATCGCAGACCTGAAATCAGAACTGGAAAAAGAAAAGCTGAATTGCATCCAAAAAATGGACGCAATGAAGAGGGATTACGAAACTAAGATCGCTAGCCTCGAGGCACGTATCCAGTCTCTTACAGACCAGATCGCTAAACTCGAAAACCTGAGCGAGAACCAAAAAAGAGAACTCAATCGTCTTTCCGAACAGGCAAACGAACTGGAATCCAAGCTTTCCGGCGAGATCGCAAAAGGACAGATCCGAGTGAAACGATTCCATAATCGACTCGTGATCAATATTGACGATCAGATCTCCTTCGATTCCGGCTCCGCAGACTTGAAAAAGCAGATCTTTCCCGCCTTGGACAAGATCAAGGAGATCCTAGCAAACTACCCCGGAAACCTGATCATCGTAGAAGGACATACGGACAATATCCCGATCAAGAACAAGAAATTCCAAGACAACTGGCAGTTATCCACAGAGAGAGCTCTTTCTGTACTTCGCTTTTTATTAGAGAGCAAGAGCCTGGATGGCAGGAACTTTTCCGCCGCAGGATATGGGGAGCACCAACCCATCGTTTCCAACGATAGCGCAGAAAATCGATCTCTGAACCGAAGAGTGGATATAGTCCTAGAGCCTCAGAGCGGAAAAAGCCATTAAGTCCCTCTGAAGTTTTCCCTTGGATAAGAATCTTACAACATCCCTATCGAACCTGGAACCCTTTTTAAGGCAGGCCATTCTTCGTCCCAAGCGAAAGGATACGATACGCACTCTTGTGTTTGCGTTCCTTCTTTCTATTCTTATCTTTTCCTGGGAGATATTCGGTTCTGCGGAAAGCAAGAGCCTTGCCCTTCTTGCAGACGCAGGACATGTGATCTCGGACTCTTTCGCATTTCTCTTAAGCATATTCGCAGTTTGGATCTCGGACAGAAAACCGACTTCCAAAATGAACTTCGGCTTCTTCCGGGTAGAAGTGTTTGCTGCATTTTGCAATTCCATCCTGATCTCCGGGATCTCTATCTACATCATCATAGAAGCGATCCATAGATTTCAGTCCCATCACGATATCGCCCCTGATTCCATGTTGGTATTCAGCTTGGGAACGATTGCATTGAACCTTCTCTCCGTTTGGCTTTTGAAACGGATCGCGGCGGACAATATCAATCTTAGATCCGCCTACTTACATGTTCTAAGCGATCTCTTAGGCACCTTGGCCGTACTTGCCGGAGCCATTCTGATCCGATTCGTGGGCTGGGTCTGGATCGATCCTCTGATCAGTCTCCTTCTTTCCATAATCATTCTTAGATCTGCTGTGATCATTCTGAAGGAAAGCATTCTCATCCTTCTAGAAGCTTCTCCTACTCATGAAGAATGGGATCATCTAAAGAAAGATATATTAGAGATAGAAGGTGTGGAGAATATCCTCTCCGCTCATACCTGGACTCTAACGAAAGGGATCCACGCCTCTGCGTTCCGA
This sequence comes from Leptospira langatensis, assembly GCF_004770615.1. Classification (NCBI taxonomy): domain Bacteria; kingdom Pseudomonadati; phylum Spirochaetota; class Leptospiria; order Leptospirales; family Leptospiraceae; genus Leptospira; species Leptospira langatensis. The sequence goes on along the minus strand of NZ_RQER01000002.1, from coordinate 113,967 downwards.
TTGCAGATCGCTTCCAAATCGGATCCTAAGATGATATTAAAAAATGCGTATGAGCTTCTAAGAGGGGAATGGAAATTCGAACAGATCTACCTTCAATTAGAGGATCCTAAAACGACCCAAACGATCGAGGGTATTGTAGCCAAGACTCTGCACGATATCGATTCGGAAGAATGGGGACATCACCATCATACTCACGATCATCCGGCTCATCACCATTCACATTGAATTGATAAAGACCTAAGCGTTGAGAAGATCTAGGATCTAAAAGACCAAGAGGTAAGACTGCTTGGCCGGGATCTATAGATCTATTTCAGAGAGCCGAATTTTCTCCACTCTCTAGACTGTTTCAATCGGTTCTTGATATAAACAGGACTTCTGGCAGGATGGATCGACGAGAATAATCCTAGATCAGGATACTCCTTTCTACGATCGAAATTAGGAATTCCATCCAGAATGCTAAAGCATTCGTCTAGGACGGCCTCGTAACCGTACGGATGATCCACTTCTATCTTATAATCCGGGTCCTTATCCTTCTTGTCCGAGATCTCCATGCATTTTCCGTAAAGTAGTCCGCTGAGATCCCAGAGCTTTCCAAGAACGGCGAATCTTTCTCTGCACTCAGAGCCTTGGCTTAGGTCCGCGACTACCTTTCGCATAGCTCCTGAAAACAGGACAGCAGCAGAAAGCATTTCCGAAAGATGGATATCCGCGCCTAGTTTCGCATAATCGTCCACGAAAGAATATTCTGCGGGAATGCGAAGCTTCTCCCCCTTGATCTTGCAATGGGTCGCTTCCATCGCATATTCCAAATGGAATTCTTCTAATTCTAGTCCGGCAATATCTCTCGGGATATAATAGACACCGTAGTCGGAACTTCCTTCTTTCTTTGTGACTACGAGAAATCCTTCCGCATCCGCGCCATTGGTCACGAATCCTTTATAAAAATCTAATTCTAGCTCTCCACTCGGCAGACATCTCGCCACCGACTTGAGGTTTGTGAGTTTTCCCATCCATTCCGGCTCGCTCACTCCGAGGCCCAAGATCCCAAGCCCACTACTCAATCGATCGAGGATCGTAGCTGCCAGTTCTTTGGTGCCGGGCTTTGTAGGGACTCCATTTTCCTTTCCCGAAACCATGCGTAGGATCTTTCCTGCTACATTGGTTTGGGCCATGATCCCGACCCCGACTCCGATTCCATGCGGAAAGGACGGAAGAAGGAAAAGCTTTTCGTGAAATTCCCTGTATCTTCCTTCCTCTAGGGCTACGAATAAGCCTGCCTTTGCGATCTCCGGAAGAGAGGATCTATAAACAGTACGAAATTCTCCCCCAGGAAAAGATTCGAGTTTATCTCTTAAATCTATCATGTTTTTATAATATCGCCACGAGGATCAGCCGGCCTTCTTCCCGTGCCCGTTCAGCACCTTCTTCAGATATTGGCCTGTAAAGGATTCTTTGACCTTAGCGATCTCGGCAGGAGTTCCTTCCGCGATAATGGTCCCTCCACCATCTCCTCCTTCCGGGCCCAGATCTATGATCCAATCCGCTTGTTTGATCACATCCAGATTGTGTTCGATCACGATCATGGAGTTTCCTCGGTCCACAAGAGTATGAAGAACGGACATCAAATGTCTTACGTCCTCGAAATGAAGCCCGGTAGTAGGTTCATCCAGGATATAGAGAGTCTTTCCGGTAGGTCGTTTGGACAATTCCGTAGCGAGCTTGATCCTCTGTGCCTCTCCTCCGGAGAATGTGGTGGCAGGCTGTCCCAGTTTGATATAACCGAGACCGACTTCGCCCAAGGTTTCCAGTTTTCGTTTCAAGGCAGGGATATTCTCGAAGAACGAGATCGAATCTTCGACTGTCATTTCCAAGATCTCGTAGATATTCTTTCCTTTATAACGAACTTCTAATGTTTCCTGATTATATCGTTTTCCTTTGCATACATCGCAGGTCACATACACATCCGGAAGGAAATGCATCTCTATCTTCAGGATCCCGTCTCCTTCGCAGGTCTCGCAGCGTCCTCCGCTCACATTAAAGCTAAATCTTCCGGGATTATATCCTCTAAGCTTGGAGTCTTCTAACTGAGCGAACATATCCCGAACTACGGTGAAAAGCCCGGTATAGGTCGCAGGATTGGATCTAGGGGTCCTTCCGATCGGCGATTGGTCTATATTGATGATCTTATCGATTTCTTCGAGGCCAGTGATCTTCTCATGCTTGCCCCAAACCGTTCTCATTTTCATTACCTTATGAGCGGCAGCATTGTACAGGATATCATTGATGAGAGTGGATTTTCCGGAACCGGAGACTCCGGTAACCACGATCAGCTTTCCAAGAGGGATCTCTACGGAGACATTCTTGAGATTATTCTCTTTGGCGTTTACGATCTTCAGCTTCTTCCCATTTCCAGGTCGTACCGATTGGGGAAGCGGAATGAAGGCCTTTCCGGAAAGATACTTACCGGTTAAAGAAGACTTATCCTTGGCAACTTCTTCCGGAGTACCGGAAGAAACCACGGAACCTCCGTGGACTCCCGCTCCCGGTCCCATGTCTATCAACCAGTCCGCTTCTTCCATAGTTTCCTGGTCGTGCTCCACGACTAGAACTGTGTTCCCAAGATCCCTCAGCTCCTTTAGAGTATTGATGAGCTTGGTATTATCCCTCTGGTGCAAACCGATCGAAGGTTCATCCAGAATATAGAGAACTCCTTGGAGACGAGAACCGATCTGGGTAGCCAGGCGGATCCTCTGTGCTTCTCCCCCAGAAAGTGTGCCGGCGGAGCGTTCTAGGCTTAGATACCCGACACCCACATCGTTCAAGAAGGTCAATCTCTGTTGGATCTCCTTTAGGATCGGGCGGGCAATCACTTCGTCGCTCCCCTTTAACTTCATCGCTTTAACGAATTCTAGTCCGTTCTCTACGCTAAATCCCGAAAATGTATCGATCGTGGTGCCATTTACTTTTACTGCGAGACTTACAGGCCTTAACCGTTTACCCTCGCAGGAGGGACATGAATGGTTTGTCATAAAACCTTCGAGTTGTTGGCGACGAGCCTCTGAGCCTTCCTTATACCTGCGCTTTAGATTCGGGATCACTCCCTCGAATTCTCTACTGAATTCATAATGGGATTTATCGTTCCGGAAATCGTAATCTATCTTTAAGTTCTTATCCCCGTAAAGAATGGTATCTCTGATCTTCTTCGGAAGGTTCTTCCAAGGAGTATTATAATCGAATTTTAATTTCTTAGCTAAAGAGTGAACAGTCGTCAAAAACCAATAGCTACTGCTCTTAGAACCCGCCCAGGCTTCGATGGCGCCTTCGACCAAGGATAGCTCCGGATCTGAGACCAGAAGATCCTCGTCGAATTCTAACAAACTGCCGAGTCCATCACAGGTCTCACAAGCGCCGTACGGCGAATTGAATGAGAATAACCTAGGAGATAATTCAGGAAGGGATTCTTCCGGGTGATTCGGACAGGATAGTTTTTGGGAGAAGGTAACATCCTTCTTTCCATCATCCATAAGTAGGATCCCATCCGATTGTTTAAGAGAGGTCTCGATGGAATCGGCCAAACGAGAACGGATTCCATCCTTGATGACCAAGCGATCCACAACGATCTCGATGGTTGCCTTAAAACTCTTCTTTAGGACGATCTCTTCGTCTAGGGTCTTGATCTCTCCGTTCAATCGGATCCGATTGAAACCGTCCTTACGGATCTTTTCTAAAACGTCCTTATGCTCTCCCTTTTTTCCGGAGACAATAGGAGAAAGGAGTTGGATCTTAGTGCCTTCCGGATAGCTCAGGATCCGGTCCGTGATCTGGTCCACCGAAAGGGATTGGATAGCAGTGCCACAGATAGGACAATGAGGCTTTCCAATCCTTGCATAAAGAAGACGAAGATAATCGTAGATCTCGGTAACTGTACCTACAGTGGATCTAGGGTTCCTGTGAGTGGTTTTCTGTTCGATAGAAATGGCCGGAGAAAGTCCTTCGATCAGATCTAGATCCGGTTTCTCCATTTGCCCCAAGAATTGGCGAGCATATGCAGAAAGACTCTCCACATATCTTCTCTGTCCTTCCGCATAGATAGTATCGAATGCAAGAGAGGATTTTCCGGACCCAGAAAGACCCGTGATCACAACGAGTTTGTCTCTGGGAATATCTAAACTGATATTTTTGAGATTATGCTCTCTCGCTCCTCTGATCTTGATATGATCCAAACTTCTAACCCTCTCTCTTGATTCAGATAAAATCCCGAAACTCTGGCTGAAAAGCGGTTTTCATTTCGGAATTTTACGTTTTCCGGAATAAAACACGGTATTACTTTGGTCGACAAAAGGACTTTCCAATGATTAAAACTCTTTTCTCCCTGCTCTTTTCACCGATACGGATTTTTTTTCAGGGAGTGCGGATTCTTTTGTGGAGCCTTCGAAAAGGAAATCATATCTATCTAGAGATCCCTTCTTCTTTCTCTTATGATAAGAAATCTTTCTTAGTTCGTCTCTTGGTCTCTAAGGAAGAGTCGCCTTTCTTAGTGGATTTTCTATTGGGACTGAAAGCACTTAGTATGGTCCCAGGTTTGCGAAAAGTTTCCTTTCAAATTTCTAATCCGGAGTATGGATTTGGAGAAGTTTGGAATATCTGCCAAGCCATCCAAGCCTTGAACGACAAGGGGATCCAAACCTCGGGGTATTGCTTAGGTGGTGGTACCAAGGCATTACTTCTTTTATCTTTCTGCAAATCCAGATATTCCTCTTCCGCAGCGGAATTCTTTCCGGTGCTTCCTTCCGCAGAGCCTTACTTCTTCGGAGCGACTGCTAAGAAATACGGAATCGGAGTAGAGGCATACGCGAGTGGAGCATTCAAGGCTTTCGGAGAGACCTTTCAAAGGACTTCCTTTTCGGCCCCGGCCAAGAAGAATATAGAATCCCTTCTCTCCGACCAAAAGGAATTACTCGAATTCGGTTTTCGGAATACTTCCGGCTTGGCTCTTAAAGTATTAGAGCAACCGATCCTAAGCGCCGAGAAATTGAAAGAGATCGGATTTTTAACGGATTTCTTAGAAGAAGATGAATTCGAAGAGAATTATCTGCATAAGGATTATAAGAAAGAAACGGAAGACGCAAGGCCTGAATACAAAAAGTTAACCGCGAGCGGCTTACGATTGTACAATAAGAAAAAGAATTTCAGCCTTCTCTCCAGATCCTTACCTATAGTCGCAATCGTCCCCATCCAGGGAAATATCCTTCCCGATCTAGGAAGAGAAGAAGATTTTAGATCGAGACAGGTTTCCTTTCGCTATTACCAAGAGATCTTCAAGGAATTAAAAGAAGACCCGAAAGTAAAAGCAGTCGTTCTGGAAATGAACTCCCCCGGCGGAAGTGCTCTCGTTTCCGAGCTACTCTACCGAGAGATCAAAAAACTCTCGCAAATGAAACCGGTCATTACCTATGTTCTGAACGTTGCCGCTTCCGGAGGATATTATCTTGCCTGCGGAACCAAAGAGATCCATGGAACCCCTTATTCCGTAGTAGGTTCCATAGGAGCCGTCATGCTACGGTTCGAGCTCAAGAAACTGTATGATAAATTCGGGATCAAGAAGGAAAGGATCGGATTCTATCCGCATCGGGACATTCTTTCCGAGTATGGGAAACTTTCTCCCCAATCGGAGCAATTCCTAAAGAAAGAAGTGCTTCGATCCAGGGATGTATTTTACTCCAGAGTCACAGAAGCCAGACAGAAAACTTTCGCGGAACTGGAATCCAAGTGGGGAGAAGGTAGAGTATTCCTAGGAGACAGATTCCAAAAAGCGGGATTCTTGGATTCCTGTTCCAGTCTTCTGGATATATTACAAAAACTGAAAACGGATCTGGGAGCAAAAAAGATAGATATCCAATATCTCCCAGGCACGTATAACTGGAAGGCTCTCGTCCAGGATCTGAAACCTGGATTGCAATTCGCAGGATTTCCATTTAGATCACTTTCGGAGAAACAAAAGAAAGAAGATCCAAGGGAAATCCTCTATCTTTCCGACATAGCGACGGAGTTAACCAAATAACATCGCATTGTAAAATGGGAAAGTATCCGGATCAAAACAAGAATTTCAAAACGATACATCCGATCCGACATTCGGGATGGGATTGGAAATACGGCCCAGGCGTTTTATGCTAAACCGGAATCCTGGGCTTTTTGGATCCGATTCAAAAGTGCTTCTTTTCCTTTTCCTTCCAATGGCGGAAAACAATAGATCTTTGTGATCCCTTGCCGATCGCAATCTCTAAAGAAAGAATATAGATTTCTCATATACTCCGCATTGTCTTTTAAGTCCAGGCCGTACTTCCAACCAGGTAAAAGGCCGATCCCAATTGCAGCCGCATCTGCCTCTGGACGAACCCCTTCTTCTGCAAGGAACACAATTGCGTCTGGCGCATAATGTCTATATTTCGTACCGGGGCTCATGGGCTTCTCTTCGTCAGAAGAAGTGTCCGCAGGACCGAAGTCTTCCAGCTCCGGCAGGAGATCCTTTAGGTCCTCGAAACTCCAGAATCCGGGACGAAGGATCCGTGGCTTAGGTCCGGAAAGATCGATCACAGTCGATTCCAAACCGATCGTAGGCTCCGGCCCTTTTAAGATCAGATCCACCTTTCCTTTGAATTCGGAAACCGCATCCGAGAATCTAGTGATAGAAGGTTGCCCGGATAGATTCGCAGAAGGAGCCGAAACAGGTCCTCCAAATGCCCTCAACATTTCGTTCGCTGTCGAATGAGAAGGGACTCTGACAGCGAGCGTAGAAAGTCCTGTAGAAAAAACAGAATTATCTAATTTAGAAAGTACGAATGTAATCGGTCCCGGCATGCAATACGCAGCAAGAGATCTTGCAAAAGCGTTCATGCTCGCTATTTTTGGGATCTCTCCCGGATCGGAAAGATGAACGATTAGAGGATTATCCGCAGGACGATTTTTGATCTTATAGATCTCAAGACAGGCTTGGAAATTTCTGGAATTTGCACCCAGGCCGTAGACTGTTTCCGTAGGAAAAAGGACGATCCCACCCTTCTTAAGGACGCTAGCGGCCCGAGAGGGATCGTCTGTGATCAGTGTATCCTTATTTTTTAACAACTTCCTCAACAGAGGACTTAGCTTCTTCCTGCCCTTCTTCCGGTGCAGCTTGTTTCACATCCGGAGTATTCGCCTTTTCCGGAACAGCCTTAGGAACCGGGGGAAGTTTATTCGTCACTAAAAGTTCCAAGTAGGTATTGATACCAGGGTCGTTGTCCGAAAGAAGCTGCCAGAAAGAAAACCCGCCTATATCATAAGATCTTAATAGGGTCATCTTGTCCTCAAAAGCCTTTCTATTCATGAAGAAGGCAACACGATCGCAACCTTCCGATTTGTACCAGATACTAGGATCTTCGTAGGTCTTTCCTTCGTGAACCCAGCTAAACTTAGAAAGATTGGTCCAAGAAGAAGAGTTCTTATTATCCGCCATAACCTGGTTGATATTGGTAGGCTGTTTGGTGATCCCCAATTGCTGGCGTTTCAAAGCATCCGACCAATACACGGACTTGATCTTTGCATTGCAATTCAGTGCCCAGTCATATCCGTAAGTTGGGATCGCCATATACAATTTCTTAGCGGGAACTCTTTCTTTCGCGTAAGTAATGATATTTCGTATCCATACGTTAGGCGCCTGAGGTCCTGGACCAGGGTTTCTATACTTGCGAGGATGAAGTTCGTAAGCCATCACTTTCACTCGATCCGCATGTTTCGCTAGAAACGCATAATCGTGTGTCATAGGACCTCTCCAATTTTCCGCGAAGTCCATATTGATCTTTTCTTTTAGACCCTTGCAAGCCTTTAAAGAGGTTTTTTTAGCCGCTGTCTTAGGATGGACAGCAACGGAGAGTAACTTTCCTCGTTTATGGATCTCTTTGGAGAGAAGTACGATGAACTCTTCGAATTTTTCCTTCTTCTCGCAGCTCATTCCTTCATAGTCTATATCGATCCCGTCGAAACCATAGGTATCTACTTCGTATAGAATGTTCTGGATATGTTTGTCACGGATATCGTTGCGACCGTTCAGTCCGATATTCTCTGCGATCTTCTCATTCTTATTTTCCCAACGGAAAATGGTCGGGATGATCTTTACCCTAGGATTTAAGGAACGAAGTTCGGCAACTCTTGCATGCTTTTGGGCACTTCCCCAAAGAGAATACAGATCTCCGTTATTCGTCTCTCTTCCCTTGAATCCATAAATAAAGGGATGAATTTCATTGTATAGATGGACAGTCCTCTTCATCGCCTCATAGTCCGAGAACCAGGTAGAGGCACGGAAAGCGGTATCATCTTCCATGGCTACGGGAACCACGGAGGTTTTCCCTTCTTCGGTAGAACCATCGGAAGAAGAGTTCGGTAGAGTAGAATTCCACCATTTTTTAAGGTCCTCCCAGGCGCCGCTCGGCACGAGTTCGGACTTCACTCCTACATTCTGGAGCTGGATCGGAGCCTCCGCAACCGCAGGGGCTTCCTGTTTTTGGTCAGGACGTTCCTTTAAGGCTTGGATCCCAAGATAAAAAGAAATTCCGGAAAGCACGATCCAAGTGAAGCTTACAATCCCTGTGTGTAGAAAAGACTGCTTCTTTGGTTGGTAAGGAACGGGACGGCTTAAGTCCTCTGGGGTAAATGGTTCATCGTTTGGATTCATTTGAGCTCTATGTATATATCGAATCGCGGAGGCAAAAAATAAAGCACCGACTGTCTTCCAGTGATTTTCAGGGAACTTCCCTGTCAAACGTTTGTGAAATTCCCCCCTGTTCTTTGATTGACAGACCCTAGATCCGCGAAATTTTTCCCTGGATGCAGTTTCATAGGCCGGCCAAGCTATTTTTCGTTTTAGGTTCCATATTCATCACCTTCTTACTCATGGCAGAAGTTACCGGTTCCAAATGGATCCAACTGAATGTGGGGGGCCTTGCCTTCAATCTTACTCTGGGCGTGATCCCCTTTCCGATCACATTCATAGTCACAGACCTATTAAACGAATACTATGGCCGAAGAGGGGTCAGATACCTCACTCTAGTGGGAATGGTAATGATCGTTCTCGCATACTTCTTACTCCAAATTGATATGCATATCCCCGCCGTGGGGAATTCTCCGGTAGATGATCATTCCTTTAAGGTGGTTTTCTTCAATACGGGACAGGTAATTGCAGGATCTGTCATCGCCTACCTGATCGGCCAGTTGGTAGACATCCAGATCTTTCATTTGATCCGCAAACGTACCCAGAACAAACTCCTCTGGCTCCGGGCTACAGGTTCTACCATATTCTCCCAATTGCTGGACTCTTATGTCGTTATCTTTGTGGCCTATTGGGGACAGTATGAGTTCCAGACTTTGAACCAAATCTCTTATACAAACTTTGGCTACAAGATCCTCATCGCGATCGGGATCACTCCCCTTATCTACGCTTCTCATTATGCGATCGAAAGATACTTAGGAGAAGAAGCGCATAAAATGGCAGAAGAAGCCTTGAGAGAAGGCAAAGAAGAGATCCAAACCTATCCAGGCTAACGCTCGAGAATTTGTACATGTTTAGCGGCAGCGATCCGCTTATATATGATCCTCCCTTGATTGGAAACTACTTTCTACGGTATGGCAGGCGCGTTCTTATTTTCTAAAATAGAGCCAAAGCCGATTTTCCCACGGGTCCAAAAAGGAAATGTACTGGCTCGACTCAGACTCCTTCTGAAAGCCAGAAAAGAGCAAACGAGAAGCGAAGGATACGGCTCCTTCTTCTGAGATCGTCCAAATAGAAGTTCCGGGAGAAACGGGACATTCTTTCGTTTCCTTACTAAAGACTAGGGTTTGGTTATCGGAGAATAACACTTCTGCGTGGCCGGAGCTAGAACGAATTAGTTTTCCTTGAAACAGATCCGCATACAACTCTGCCGACTTTTCTGCATCTTCTGCTCTCAGGCTAGAAGCAAAGAATTGGGGTGTTTCAGAGTGCATTTCCTGTCTAATCTCCAAGTGGGCCTTTTCGCATAATTGGGTTTACGGCCCGATTCCGACATTATTTTTGGAGTAAGGAAGTATTCCAAGCAATGAACTCAAATTTGGATTTTGTGAGAATTTTCGATACCACTCTCAGGGATGGAGAACAATGCCCTGGTGCTGCCATGAGCGAGAATGAGAAGATAGAGATCGCTCTGCAACTCGCCAAAATGAAGGTGGATGTGATCGAGGCAGGATTTCCTGTATCTTCTCCCGTACAATTCCAAGCGGTCCAAAGAATTTCCAGAGAGGTCGAGGGTCCCATCATTGCTGCTCTTGCAAGAGCGGTTCGCCCGGATCTAGAAGCGGCTGCTAAGGCGATCATCCCCGCTCAAAAGAAGAGAATTCATACTTTTATCGCATCCTCACCCATTCACATGAAATTCAAATTGGGAAAAGAACCTTCCGAAGTCCTTAAGATGGCTGTAGAAGCAGTCAAGATCTGTAGAGACCATGTAGAAGACGTTGAGTTCTCTCCCGAAGATGCAACTCGCTCCGAGCCTGAGTTCTTACGGGAATTGTGCGAGGCAGTGATCGAAGCGGGTGCCACTACCATCAATATTCCCGACACAGTTGGATACACGACTCCATATGAGTATGGAGAACTTTTCAAATTCCTCATCCAGAATGTAAAGGACAGTCATAAGGCGATCTTCTCCGCACATTGTCATAACGATCTAGGACTTGCGACCTCGAATAGCTTAGCTGCCGTACTGAATGGAGCAAGACAAGTAGAATGTACCGTAAACGGGATCGGAGAAAGAGCCGGCAACACAGCCATGGAAGAAGTGGTCATGGCTCTTAGAACCCGCAAAGATAAATTCGGAATCCAGACAAATATCGCAACGGAAGAGATCGCAAAGGCTTCTTATCTAGTAAAGACCATCACTGGAATGGTGGTCCAAGCGAATAAGGCGATTGTAGGTGCAAATGCTTTCGCACATGAATCAGGCATCCACCAAGACGGGGTTCTCAAGAACAGAGAAACGTATGAGATCATGACCCCGGAAAGTGTTGGGGTCCAATCCAATCGAATGGTATTAGGTCGTCATAGCGGTAGAGCCGGATTCAAGGATAGGATCGTACGTTTAGGATTCAATCCACATGCCGAAGAATTAGAAGCAGCCTACCAAAGGTTCTTGGAGATAGCAGATCGTAAGAAAGAGATCTTCGACGAGGATATCAGGGCTCTATTTGCGGACGAATCCAGAAAATCCTCTAACGATCGATTCGCATTAGAAAGTTTTCATGTAACCACCGGAACCAAAAGCACTCCTACTGCAAGCATCCGTCTCTCTATCGAAGGCCAACTCAAGGAAGAATCCGCAACAGGAGACGGTCCGGTAGATTCGATCTTCAAAGCCATCCAAAAGGCGACCATCTCCGATGCGGAACTCATCAAGCTAGTCATCTCTCCCGTAACCGAAGGACAGGACGCACTCGCAGAGGCTTCGGTTACTCTGGAGAAGCATGGAGAAAGAGTGGTTGGAAAAGGGAGTTCGACGGATATCATTGAGGCCTGTTCCCAAGCCTATATTTCCGCTTTGAATCGTTTCTCTATTTCCTAAACGCAAAATAGATGCCGAATATCGTTCGGTATCTATTTTCAAAACCCCTAGAAAAACCGTTGCCTTTTGAAGATTGCGGGAAAACCTCACACAGTAGAACGAGTGTTCTACTAATTTGCGTTAGAAGAGGTTATTCATGTCTTCCTTAGATACTTCCTCCATTTTTCGCCCGATCGCGATCGGTGCGGAAACCATTCCGAACCGGATCATCATGGGCTCCATGCACCTTGGTTTAGAAGGTCTTCCCCAAACCGCGGATAGAATGGTCGCATTTTACGGAAGAAGGTTCGATGGCGGAGTCGGACTGATCACCACCGGAGGGATCTCGGTGAACGCGGAAGGTAAAGGTTCCAATATCTTCTTCGATTTCCAAAAGGAAGAAGACTGCAAGGAACTGGAAAAGACAGCCTCGGCTCTCAAATCCAAAGGGATCTTCTGCGCTCAGTTATTCCATGCAGGAAGATATGCATATCATAGAGAGCTCGTAGCCCCTTCTCCTTTAAGAGCTCCCATCAATCGTTTTATTCCGAAAGAATTATCCACAGACGAAGCTTGGAGGACCATCCGAGATTTCGGTTCTTCCGCATTACGAGCCAAGCAAGTCGGCTTTAGAGCGGTAGAGGTCATGGGTTCCGAAGGATATCTGGTAAACCAATTCTTCTCCGATGTAACCAACAAGAGAAGCGATGAGTTTGGTGGAAGTCCGGAAAACAGAAGAAGATTCGCGATCGAGGTCATGAAAGAGGTCCGTAGACAAGTGGGCCCTGGATATCCTGTGATCGTTCGGATGTCAGGGATCGATCTGATCCCAGGCAACCCTAGCTTCGAAGAAGTGATCGCGCTCGCAAACGAACTGAAAGCTGCCGGTGCAGACGCTTTGAATATTGGGATCGGTTGGCATGAGTCCAGGATCCCTACGATCTCTCAATTAGTTCCGAGAGGAGCTTGGGCAAAGATCGCAGGCAAGATCAAGGCTGCCGTTCCGGGGATCCCTATCATTGCGTCCAACAGGATCAATATGCCGGAAACGATCATCCAAGTTCTTTCCGCAGGAGAAGCGGATATTGTGAGTATGGCAAGGCCATTCTTAGCGGATGCAGATATCGTAAATAAGATCCAGAGCAACCAAACGGAACGAGTGAATACTTGCGTGGCTTGCAATCAAGCCTGTCTGGATCATACCTTCAAGGAAGAAATGGTTTCCTGTCTTGTGAACCCATCCGCAAACAGAGAATTAGAATGGACCAACCTTCCTAAGGCAAAAAAACAAAGAGTGGTCGTAGTCGGTTCCGGTCCGGGAGGAATGGAGGCTGCCAGAGTCTCCGCACTGAGAGGACATGAGGTCATTCTTCTGGAAGCTACGGAGAAACTAGGCGGCCAATTGAATCTTGCTGCGGCCATCCCTGGTAAATTCGAATTCTTTGAAACGATCCGCTATTTCAAAAATGAACTTCCTCGTCTAGGAGTGGATATTCGTTTTAATACCAAGGCCGATCTGGCTCTATTAGATTCTTTGCAACCGGATGCGGTGATCTTTGCTACGGGAGTTCTTCCTAGAAACTTGAATCTACCCGGTTTGGATAAGAAGCCTCACGCGAGTTATGTGGAGTTCTTGAACGGTTCGTTCAAAGCCGGTTCCAAGGTAGCCATTATCGGCGGCGGAGGGATCGGAGTGGACGTAGCTCATAAACTTACGGAAGAAAAAGATCCGGATATTCCTTCTTACTTTCATAGATACAATGTGAATTCGTATACAGAAGCAAAGATCCAGCCGGAGACCGCGACCCGAAAAGTTTCCATCCTGAGAAGGAACGGCAAGGTTGGCGCGGGACTCGGTGCTACTACATCCTGGGCGCTATTGCAAGAACTGCAATCTAAAGGAGTGGATTTCCTTTCTTCCCTAACTTATAAGGAAGTAACGGATAAGGGTCTTGTAATAGAGACCAAGAAGGAAGGAGACAAGACTCTCGAATGCGATTCGATCATTCTCTGCGCGGGTCAGATCAGCGATAAGTCCTTGTATGAAACCTATCTAACGAAAAGAGCGAAGACACCTTCTTATCTGATCGGAGGTGCAAAGGACGCATCCGGTATAGATGCAAAGAGAGCGATGTTAGAAGGATACTTAGCGGCGGTAAGCATCGGCTCGGAACAAAATTAAGAAAATCGAAATTAGATCTTTCTGAGAGAAGACCCGTCTTTAACCGAAGGCGGGTCTTTTATTTTCTTAAACTGTATTCTAAGAAACTTACGACGTGCAAAGACCGTTCCTTTCCACAGATATTTTTATCTGAACTATTTAAAAGTTCTTACAATCTAAGACCTGTTTTGTGGCGGGGAAGTGACAAAAGCATTCTTTCCCGTTGACTTTTTCCGGGTATGATTCTTAATGGAGATCGAATTTCCATCAAGTAAGGACATAAAATTCCTCTCGGATCCAAGAGGAGTGCTCATAATGAAAGTATACTCAGCTGAAAGAGTTCCGAATTCCACCGATTATAATTTGTACATAACCGAGGGGAATTCTAAAACTAGATTGATCCTTTCGGAACCTAGTCTCCCAGGCTATAGCGAATTATCTATTAATGATAAAGTCTTAAAGTCTTTAGCTTATTCTATACTTCTAAACTATACCCAAGACAGAGAGTTCTCCAATCGCAACACGAATCGCTTCCTGAATTTCCTAAGCGATATCGTTCACCGGGATTCTTGGTTCTTTCTAGCAAACCGAGTGGAACAATTCATCAAGGACGTAGAGAGTTTCGGAGTCGAAATTTCTTACGACTTTTAGAATTACCCGAAAAATCTGATTGTCCCAGGACCTTCTAAGAATATACTAACGGAAACGGTACCGGAATAATCCCTCCGCATCTTTATTACCCCCGGGCTTAAGCCCTTATGGAGCGCAACGAATGAATCCTAGAGTCGTGACCTTTCACTATACATTAAAAGATAAAGAAGGGAATATGATCGATTCCTCAGAAGGTAGTCACCCTCTTTCTTATCTGGAAGGTACCGGACAGATCATTTCCGGGCTAGAAGATGAATTGAAAAGCATGAATTCCGGGGACAAAAAGCTGATCTCCGTGGATGCCGACAAGGCGTATGGCCAAAAAAATCCGGAACTTGTTTTTGATGTTCCTAAGAGCCAATTCCCGGAAGATGAAGCATTGAGCGTAGGAATGATGTTCCAAACCGACGAACCAGATACCGTTTATACCATCACCGAGATCAAAGGAGAGACCATCATCGTGGACGGAAACCATCCTCTTGCAGGAGTGGATCTGATCTTTGATGTGCAGATCGTGAATACTAGAACCGCTACAGACGAGGAAGTAAGTCACGGGCATGTCCACGGCGAAGGGGGACATCACCACCACTAAGATCGATGGGCAATCCGGAGATATTAAACGAGAAGCAAAAAGAAGCGATCGAAACATTAAACGGTCCCGTGCTGGTTATCGCCGGAGCGGGCACCGGAAAGACCAAGACCCTGGTCCACAGACTTTCCAAGTTAGTCGAAACCGGGGTTCCCGCCGAGAACATATTACTACTCACATTCACCAGAAAGGCTTCGAGAGAAATGCTCTCTCGTGCGGTTTCCCTTTTAGACAAACGTTGCGCTCGAGTGCATGGGGGAACCTTCCATTCTTTCAGTAGTCATGTTCTTCGAAAATACGCGCCTGTCCTCGGGCTTTCTTCTCAGTTCTCCGTTTTGGATGAATCGGATACCGCTGATATTTTCCAACTCTTACGAACCGAAGGAGAATATTCCAAGCAGAAGTCCAGATTCCCTTCTAACGATACTCTCATTTCCTTGCATTCGGCTAGTATCAACCGAGTAAAAACCCTCGAAGAGCTATTAAAGACGGAATATCCGAAGTTCTTAGAACAGGAAACTCTGATCCAAAAGATCTTTTTGGAGTATGCCACCTACAAGAAAGAAAGATCCCTAATCGATTATGACGATCTATTGGTCCATACCAGGGATCTATTGAATAAGCATGAATCCGTTCGAAAGAAACTCGCAGAACAGTACCAGTATATCATGGTGGATGAGTACCAGGATACGAACCAGATCCAAGCACATATTGCCTGCCTTCTTGCATTAGACCATGAGAATATCTTCGTCGTAGGAGACGACGCGCAAAGCGTATACTCATTCCGGGGAGCGGATGTAAACGGAATATTCAATTTCCCTAAAATATTCCCTAAGACAAAGACGATCTACTTGGAAAGGAATTACAGAAGTACTCCTTCTATCTTGAACCTTGCTAATTCGGTTCTTGCGAATTTCAAGGATAAGTATGAGAAGTATCTCTATACCAAGAACGACGACTATCTAAAACCGGATCTGATAGGCTATCCAGACGAATTAGAAGAGGCCGAAGGGATTGCAGACATGATCCTCGAAAGAAGGGAGGACGGAATTCCTCTCAAGGACATTGCCGTCCTATTTCGATCCGGTTGGAATTCCAATCAACTCGAGTTAGTACTCAGCCAGAGAAATATCCCCTTCTTAAAATTCGGCGGAAAGAAATTCATAGATAGTGCCCACGCCAAAGACTACCTTTCCCTCTTAAAAGTCCGAGAGAATAGAATGGATTCTCTCTCTTGGTTGAGAGTTCTACTCTTACTTCCGGGGATCGGGATCGCAAAAGGAAAGGCAATCCTAACGGAATTAGAAAAGACTTCCGGCAATCTAGATTCCGTCCTACAGTTCAGTTCGGGTCCTTCTTCTTCCTACTTGAAAGAACTTGTTTCTTTATTGCAGGCACCCGAGGGAAATCTGCAAAAACTATTGGGAGATTTCATTCATTTCTATTCTCCATTATTAGAAAAGAAGTACGACGATTCCAAAAGAAGGTTAGAAGATCTAAATTCCTTTCTTACTCTTTCCCAAAGGTATGATGGATTGCATGAGTTCCTGGTAGATATGAGTTTGGAAGGTCCGACCAAAAGTTTAGACAAACTCTCTCCTGAGGAAGAAGAGGAAAGACTCATCTTGTCTACGGTCCATTCCTCTAAAGGATTGGAATTCGATACAGTCGTACTCTTAAATATCTCCGAAGGATCCTTTCCTTCCGGAAGAGGTGAAAAGAATTTAGAGGAAGAAAGAAGGCTGTTCTACGTGGCAATCACCCGAGCCAAGAAAAAACTCGTCCTCACCTACCCTCAGATCTCATTCCAGAACAACTCCCAGTATTTCAATCGTGTCTCTAGGTTCATAGAGGAGATCTCGGAACCGGAAAAAGTCCTCAACCGCGGCTTCGTGGAAAAACAAAAGGAAGATTCGGCTCCTTCTTCGCAAGCTAAGACCGAACAGGAAACAGATGCCAGAAAAAGAATTAGGGAATTCTTCGGCTCTTAAAAAGAAGGAGCAACCAAGTCCGGACCTGGAAAGACTCTTGCGTTCTGTCTGGGAGGATTTGAGGACTCAGTCGAGGCGTTTCCGCTCCGAAACCCTTCGAAAAATAGAAATGAAATTCTATCCTTACAGGAACGGAAATAATTCTATAATTTATAGAAACGGAATATTGTCCGCTAAATTCCATTCTTCCCTATTGAATGCGGATCCGAATGTTTCAGAGGCCATGGCCTATGTGCTACTTTCCCGGCTGTTCGGGTTAAAAGTAGAACCTACACATAAAGAAGAAGTAATGGACTTTCTGAACTCTATTCCGGACAGAAAGCCGGCAAAATTGCCTTCCAGATTGAGCCCTAAAGGACAATTTTATGATCTAAGCGATACCATGGATAGAATCCTTACAGAATATTTCCCAAAAGTGGATCCAAAGCATATTTCGATCTACTGGTCGGACCGGACAGGTACAAGACGGCTTGGTAGCTACGAAAAGCAGACCATGTCGATCCGGATCAGTCCGGTCTTGGATCATCCAAGGGTGCCTTTCTTCGTCGTCGAACACGTTGTGCATCATGAGATACTTCATCATATCCTTCCAGTACGAAGGATCAACGGCAAGAACTCCATCCACAGCCCTCAGTTCAAGGTCCTGGAAAAAAGATACGTTAGATACAGAGAGGCAATAAATTGGTTGAAAAAGGAATATCCGAATTTTCTAATTAGTCTGAGAAAAGAGAGACGTTCTAAGTTTCATTTTGGGGCCTAAGATAATTTCCCATGCATCCAAACCATTTCGAGACAGTATATATTCGTAAAAACATAATAGAAGAAGAACTTTCCAAGCTCCTTAAGGAATTTTCCAACTTCGAATACAAATCCCTATCCGAATACGATAGAGGTGTGTATGACGGATATACCCAGGCGGTCACCGAAGTCTTAAGGAAGATCCAAGCAAAGCGTTGAGCAATTTGCGAACTTTTCCATTCCCAAGGATCGGTTCTCCATCGTATTTCTTTCCCAAGAATTAGGAAATCCTTTCGGATCGAGCAAAGGACAAAGGATTCTTTTATTCGCTGCAAGAAACTGATTCTAATTCTCTAAACCAAATTCGTGATAATCTGTTACAGTGAAATGATCAGCTACAAATGAGATAGGATCGATTTTCAATTCCGACCTCGTTCCTTGATTTTTATTTCCTACTCCGATTTTGCTGGTTTTTAAAAATATGATTTCTTTTTAACGAGAATCGAATATCAAAGTTCAGTGGTAGATGATGTGAAAACCAAAACCAGAGTTCCATTACTCATCCTTATATTTTTCTTCCTTACTTTCTCGAGCTCGTATTTGAGTGCCTCTCCCTGGAATTCCAATGATTTCTCACAATTCAATGGTGGAAATCCCTTGGTTCCAGACTATAGAAATTACTCTCCCGGATTTTATAGCCAGAGCCAGGACTCGATTCCGATCGGAGTCAAATCCGCCGAGGATAGACAAAAGGAAAAAGAAAGTCTGGATACCAGGCGTTCCCTTCTAAATTGGCACCAAGGTCTCGGTCTTTTGACTTGGGGATTTTGGTTGGCAACCAACCTCGCAGGTGAACGCTCCCTTTCCCATTTGCATAAGGAATACCAACCCTTTGCGGAGTACCTTCTTCTCAAGGATCCTCAGAACACTCATAATAGCTATACCGCTTATACGTTTCTGATGAACGCTTCTCCTTGGGACGGAGATCCAGGTGGGAGCCAACATAAGTCATTGGCAGGAACTACGTTCACTTTGTATGCGTTGACTGCAGGCTTAGCATTCTTTTCTCCCTCTAAACGTTTAGAAAGAGAAGCAGGCTTAACCACGATCTTTACTCATAAGGCATTGATCTGGGTGCACTTGCCTGCTATGCTTGCTTTGCCTTTTATTGGAGAAAGGATCTCTAAGGACGGACCTTCTGCGGCTCATACGATGGAGACTGTTGGCTGGACCGGTTTCGCAGCGTTCACTATGTCCATTGCAGTATTTTATTTCTAAAGGAAGACAAATGATCCGAATTCTAATCTCTATTCTATTTTTTGCATATACCTCAATTATACCCGTTTATTCGGAAGAATTAAAGCTGGTCGATCCCAAGGTAGAATTCACGGTAATCCACCCCTTCAAGACGGTGATCGGAAAATGTACCGGGGTCAATGCGAGCCCGACTACCCTAACGGCAAACACGAATGGGGTTCAAATCCCGAAATCGGTTAAGATAGACATTCCGGTAAAAGAGATCCGTTCCGGGGATGAGAATCGGGACGAGCATATTATGGAGGCTCTTGGCTATCCTACTTATAGCACAATTTCTTTCGTAAGCACCGGGATCAGCCTCACTAAGGACGGAGACTGGTCGATTGCAGGAAATCTTACTATCAACGGAAAAACTAGACCAGTGAAATCCGTCGCCAAGATCCATAAGGACGATCACGAAACTTCGATCTCCGGAAAGTTTTCCGTATTGATGAGCGACTTTGAAGTGGAAGCGCCTAGTCTTTTATTTGCGAAGGCAAAGGACGAGGTCTCCATTGAATATAAGTTTATCTTGAAACCGTAATATCTATTTATTTAGAAGTCTCCGAATCCCGTCCTCTAAACCATCTACGCTTAAAAAGAACATAGGAAATACTTTTTTTAATTCGTAGATGGTAGGTGCATCCCAGTACCGCTTTGGTTCCGGATTCATCCAGATCGCTTCTTGGAAGTGAGACTTCAGCCTTTTAAAACTATCCAAACCGGATTCCGGATCTTCCGGCAATCTGGTTTCCTGCCTAAACCTAGAGTGATAGAATCCATACGCAGGATCTAAAAGTTCGTACGGGGCCATATACGCGTCCCCTACAATGATCACCTTGGTATCGTCCTTATGTTTCTTGAAAAGATTCTTAAGAGGAATAGGACGGCGAAGGTCTCCCTTAGGATATACGGAATCATAGATCGAATTATGAAAATAGTAGTATCCGAATTCCTTAAAATGGTTCATTTGATGAGCGGCGGAGAACAATTTACTCACTCTCTCCGCATACGGGGTCATGCTTCCTCCTGTATCCATCAGAAGAAGCACCTTGATCCCGTTCTTTCGGGTCCTGTCGAATACAAGTTCCGGATCTCCTGCGTTTCGGCAAGTCGCATCCACTGTCTTAGGAAGATGGAATTCCGGAATTCCTTCTTTTCTCAGGTTCCGAAGTTTCTTTAAGGCAATCTTGATCTGGCGCACATCCAACTGCTCATCCGTGCGATAGTCCTTATACTTTCTTTCCATCGCCTGGAAAATAGCGGATTTGCCTCCGCCTTCTCCTCCGATACGCACTCCGCCCGGATTCTCTCCATGGTGACCGAAAGGAGAACTTCCTCCAGTGCCGATCCATTTATTCCCGCCATGGTGCTCGCCTTTCTGATTCTGCAATCGATCCAGGAATTCCTTCCATAATTCCTCCGGGGGAATGATCCCTGGAGGAAGTTTATTAGGGTTCTCGAATATTTGGGAAAGCCAATCTTGTAATTCTTGTCGAAGGGATTCTCGCAGGATCCCTCTTTCACCGAATAATTCGGTAAAGACTAGATCGAAGGCGTCGTAGTATTTTACGTCCTTTACCAGACAAAGTCTTGAGATCCTATAGAATTCGTTTACGGATAAAAAGGTCTTAGGGCGGGAGAGAACATCCACCGCCTTCAGGAAATCCAAAAGCTCTACGGTAGAGAGAGGAATTCCAGAAGCCTTTAGCCTGTAAAAGAAAGTAAAAAACAAATTCTATTATCTGAACAGTTTCAGATCCTCTTCATTCTTAACGAGAGCGCCAATATATGGGATCCTTCCTTCTTCCGGAAGTTTCGCGCCCATATGGATTAGAATTTGGATCCAGTCCAAGAGTTCGCTAGTACCAGGCTTTTTCTTCATATCATCCATGGTACGGATCACATAAAAGGACTCTAGGGCTCGCTTTAATAGGCTCGTTTCTATATTCGGAAAGTGAGCGGATACGATCTCTCCCATGAAAACAGGATCCGGGAAATCTATATAATGAAAAATGCATCTTCTTAAGAAGGCTGCAGGCAATTCCTTCTCGTTGTTGGAAGTGATCAGGGTAAGAGGCCGATGCACAGCCTTGATCCTTCTTCCGGTTTCTTGGATGGTGAACTCCATTCTGTCCAATTCCAGGAGAAGGTCGTTCGGGAATTCTATGTCCGCCTTATCAATCTCGTCTATCAGAACGACGGAAGGTTCCGGCGCAGAGAATGCTTCTCCTAAAGCACCGAGTCGGATATAGTTCTCTATATTACGGACCTTTTCCTTATCTTCTGCAAAACGGGAATCGTTCAATCGGGAAACTGCGTCGTAGAAATACAGTCCTTCTTTAGCCAGAGAAGTGGATTTCACATGCCAGGAGAATAATTTCTTTTTAGTAGTGAAGGACAGATAGTCCGCGAGAAGGGATTTACCAGTTCCCGGTTCTCCTTTCAATAGCAATGGCCGAGAAGTGATCTCCGCTACTTTGATCGCTTCTTCTAGTTCTTGGGAAAGTAAATACGTTTCCGGACGGTTTCTTTCGTCAGACATTGGATCTCCTATGCCTAGCTTGGGATTTGGATCTCCTCTTTAAAGAAATTTTCAAGATCGTTTGGAAGGGAAAGGAAGACCAGACTTCTCCACTCTAACGAACTTGAAAGGCCACAGTCTCCGAAAGCTTCCCATTCTTCTCTCGGACAGAAAGAAGATGGTTCCCTCTCTTGGGTCTCCAATCGAAATAGGCGAGCTTGCTAGAGCCTATGACTTTGCCGTTCAAGATCCATTCTAGATCCTTGGCGGAACCTCGGACCATAAATCGGATCCTTTCATTTTCTTCCGGGATTTCCGGATCGATCGCAAACAGATTCCCGTTTTCAGGATAGATGATCCTAGGTTCGCCCTTTTGTACATTCTTTGTCGGAAGAAGGGACAGCTCCTTCTTCTCCTTCTCTTCTTGGGTTAGTAAAGGATTAGAGGGTCTATAATCCTGCAAGAGTTGCATGATCTCTTTCCAAAGTGGTGCGGCACCCGTGACCCCGCTTACGTCATACATGGGTTCCCCGCTCATATTTCCCACCCAGACTCCTACTGTATAGTTCCCACTAGAACCGATACACCAATTGTCTCTCATGTCCTGAGAAGTTCCTGTCTTAGCGAATGTGTAAAAACGAGTCGAGAGATTGGATTCCCAACCGAAACTGGGCGCCCGATTGTCCCTGGAAGAAAGGATCTCTCGAACCGTTTTAGAAGCTTCTTGCGAGAGGATCTGTTTCCTACCAGGAAGCTCCTTTGCATCAGACTGCAATCGATTGCTACTCGCCTCATCCGAATCAAAAGTTGCTTCCGTATAAGATCCGTTATTCGCAATCGTTCGGTATGCATTCGTCAATTCCCAGAGAGTAACATCTGCAGTTCCAAGCGCCAGAGAAAGTCCGTAAAATTCTGGAGATTGTAATTTCTGAAAACCGAGCTCCTTTAGCTTAGAAACGAATGCAGGAACTCCTACCCAATCCAAGACTTGAACGGCGGGAACATTTAAAGAAGAAGCAAGAGCCACTCTTGCCGGAACCGGTCCCATATATCTTTCTTCGTAATTGCCCGGTTTATAACTCCCTCCTACCAACTCCCAGTCCTTCGGTTCATCCATTAATACGGACTCGGGCTCCAGTAGATTTCTTTCGAATGCGATGGAATACAAGAAGGGCTTCAAGGTGGAACCCGCCTGTCTTCTGGAATGGATGGAATCTACGAAATAATTCTCTTTGGATAGTTTAGAATTCCCTAAATAAACGAGAACAGCCCCGCTTTGATTGTCCAAAACGAGGATCCCTGCTTCCTTTACATTTCTCTCTTGGATAGAGGAAAGCACTCGGTCCATCGCAGCCTCCGACTTTCGTTGCAAGTACGGGTCAATGGTAGTTTGGACCCTACCCGTTTCCAGAGAATCGGAGCTCCCTTCTCCCTTTTTAAAGATCCTATAGGCCGCATGGTAAGCGGTATAATTATCCGTATTCCACACAGAACTAGGCCTCTTATATTCTGAGATCGTAATTTCAATTTCCTGGGTAAGATCTTCTCTTCCAATTGTTTTTGCCAGATGAGAAGCTCGGCTAATCCATTTGGCCTTACTTACATTCGGGTTGGGAAGTAGTGCCACAAGTAAGACTGCTTCTTCCGGTGCCAAGGAAGAAGGATCTACACCGAAAATCCCTCTGGAAGCCGCTCTTAGTCCCAGATACTCCCCTTTGAAAGGAACCAGGTTCCAATAAGCTTCCATGATCTCCGACTTGGTCCAGATCTCTTCCAGTCTTTTGGCTGCCTTCATTTGTGACCACTTGTCGGAATACGTTCTGGTCCCAGGTTTGGTCCCTAATAGGAAACCTGCCAATTGCATAGAGATGGTACTCGCACCTCTTTTAGAATTCCCTACTATTCGATCCTTCAAAGAGCCTAGGATCGCATAATAGTCCACACCGGAATGGAAGGGAAACCTTCTATCTTCTTGGGCAAGTAAGGATAGTACCAAAGTCTCAGGTACTTCGGAAGAAGGGGTCCATTCCAATCTTCTGTATTTCTTTTCCAGACGGAGAGTTTGCAATACTTCTCCTTTAGAATCCAAAAGGATCCCTTCGGAAGGACGATAGGCTTTCTTCACATCCGAAAAGCGAGGAGTCTTACCTTCTTGTAGATACTCGGCGATCTCCTTCGAAAAAGGCTCCGAGAATACGCTCGAAACAAATCCGCAAAGAAGAAAGAATCCTAGAAGAAAGACAGATCTCATTGTAGGGAACCTTCTACTCTTTCTTACTATCGGTTCGACTGCACGACGATATCCGAATTCGGGATCACGGAATAGACTTCCGGTTGGTACAAAGCTTCGACTCTTGTGGGAGGAAGACGGAAATTTCCCGGAGAATTGATCCGATATATATACTCATACGTAATTTCTCCCGGAAAGAAATACTCATAGTAAGCGGTCACTCCTTCGAATTTTCTCTCTACGAAAGAAGGACTGTCCCACCAGGAAGTTTGGCTCTCGGATAGCAGAGCGGAATCTCTTCCTAAGCCCGAACCCAATACACTTGCACCAGCAGGTACAGGATCTTTCAAAGCCAACCAAGAGACGGAAAACTCCGATTTGATCTTGATCTTCACCTTAACCACATCTCCTTCTTTGAAGGAAGTCTTAGTTGCGCCTTGCAGATCCGTGATCTGTTTTTCTACTCTGAGTCCGCTATGAATGGGCTTTTTCAAAGGAATAGCAGAACTTGTCTTTACATATGCATACGGCTGCCCGGACCCTTTTTGTTCCACATTCAATTCAGATCTTCCTTTCGGGAATTCGAACTGTAGTTTTCCTTCCTTCTTCTCCCAATCGAAACTTTGGGATTGGGAAGAAAGAGAAAGTCTTACTTCTCCGGAAACGGAATTAGACTCATATTCTTTCTGGTATTTTCTGAATGCAAGTGCAGCAAATGCATTCGCAGTCGTAATATCATAATGCCCAGACTTAGTGTTATTCAAGAAGCCTCGTAAGAGCTTGGGAGTTTCTTCCTTCCAAGTTTGATCGTTCAAGATGGAATTCAGGAACCTCGCAGTCACAGTATCCCTCGAAGAAAGAAGCCACCAGAGATAGGAAGAATCGGAGGTAAGTTCATAGGAACTTCCTTGTATCCTAAGTTTAGATCTAAGGATCTCATCCACTCTTTGTCTCTTCTTCGCATCCCAATTGACCTGTCTGTACAGATTTCGAAGAGAGATAAGTGACTCGATCGGCAAACGGTTCGGGTCGGTCTCGATGGCCCGGATCTTAGATGCTTCCACATTCCCGAATTTGGAAACTGCTTCTAAGGCGGAGATCTTTCTTAGCAACGTGTCCGTAGTCGCCAAAGGAGAAGTCCTATAGAGGGTTCCATCTATGAATCGATGCAAGGCCCCGACCATCGCATCTCTGGACTTATCCGGGATCTGCCATCCCGATTCGGAAGACAGAAGAAGAAGATAGGTTGTTAACGGAACATTCCCATACGAGATCGAATCCGGAAAGAATCTCAATAGACCGTCGGAGTCCATATACTTGGGCAGATCCGTCATGATACTATTCCAGCTAGCCTCATTGCCTGCACTTACCGCCTTGGAAAGTTTCTGCTCCAAGCAATTGTACGGATACAGTCCCATATAATTCTGGATCCCTTCGATCGGCCCGGAAACCAAGCTGGAATAGAGAGATACTTCCACCTTGCTTCGGTTCGGTTCAGCATCCTCCGGTTCTTGCAATGGAATATTGATAGTGGGGCTTAGCTGATAAAAGTTTGCCTGTAAGATCTGCTCTACAGTCGGCTTATCCACTTTCTGTTTGAAGACGAATGCGTCCTTAAAATTGATAGAAGAAGCTTCCGTTCCGAATTCATATTTGATTTCCGTAATATTTCTCGGGATCTCGAATTCCCAATAGATTGTCTCGGATGCATTCGGACCAAGAGAGACATTCTTCCTTTGTAGTTTCAGATCCGGTTCCGATTTGACACTTAGGCTCAGATCGATCTGCTTCTGGCTGGTATTCTTTAAAGAAATCCCTGCTTGGATCCTGTCCCCTTCTCTTACTAAAGGAGAAACGCTTGCATACGCCAAGATCTCCTGGCTCGTCCGGATAGAAGAAGAAGCTGTCCCGAAGCGGCTTGCTCCTCCGGCAGCCACGGCAACGATCTTAAAGGAAGAAAGAGAATCATTGAGCGGAACCTCAAACTCCAGCTCACCGTTGGAATTCGGGACCATATCCGCTTTCCAAAAAAGTAATGTATCAAAAAGTTCCCTTGTGGAAGAAAGTCCACCACCTCCTCCAGGCGGAAGACTCTTCAAACCGAAATGTCGTCGTCCGATCACGAACATCTGAGCAGTAGAAGTTTGTACCTGGATCCCTCTAGGTGCCATCATTGCCTGCAAAAGATTCCAAGAAAGGTTTTGCTTTAGTTCCAAAAGACTTTCATCCACCGCTGCCACAGTGATCTTGGAGTCCTTCCAAACGGCCTTGTCCTTCTCGGATAAGCGAATCTTGACCTTGGCTTTTTCTCTCGGTCTATACTCTTGCTTGTCTGTACTTACAGTCAGATCCAGCTCGTATGGCTTCCATCCTACTTGGATCTCTGCGACTCCCATTCTGTACGCTGGCTTGGCAAGATCCACAAGTGCAGTCGCCTTAGGAGAATCCACTCTACCTCTTACGGCTAAAACGGAGACGAATATATTCGGGCCATAATGACTTTCTATCGGAACTTCCACCACAGGTTGGTTGCCACTCAAGGTCTGCACGAAGGATTTAAATACACCTTCTCTTTCCACAGTCACGAGTGCAGTCGCAGTCTTGAAAGGCATCCTAACTTGGAACTTTGCAATCTCTCCTGGCTCGTACTTTCTTTTTTCGGGAAGAAGGTCCATTCTATCGTGATCCGTGGATCCGAACCAAATATCCTGCTCATTCACGATCCAGATAGAGGTGTTCGCGTAGGAATCCTCTCCGTCTACACGCGCTTCTAAATACAATTGTCCTGCCTGACTGACGGAACCCTTGCATTCCAAAATTCCCTTGGAGTCCGTGAGACCGGAACAGACTTCTCCTAGATCCTTTCTCTCGCTCCTATGATCGTAGGAATAAAATCCACCGACGAGTCTCTTTCGATGAGATATATAACGAATTGAGAATGCTTTTACGATCGCCTTCTTGCTCGGAACAGGATTCCCGGAGGCATCCACGATGATTACCTTGGACTTGAGCTTGTTTTTCACAGCCACCCAATCCTCATTTTGGATCGCGATCAGATTCTTAGAAGGAAGGAGTTTGAAACTTCTGGAGATCGTTTGGATCTCACCGTTTGGATCCTTCCATTCCATTTCTAAATTGAGAGAGCGAACTCCTTCTAGTTTTTTAGGGATAGAGACCTTTTCCGAAAGGAAACCATTCTCGTCTGTTTTGGATTGGATCAACTTAAAATCAGGTTTCTGCCCGGAGCTGTCCGATTCTTCATCATTTGCAGAATTCGAGATACTAGTCCTTCCATTCGAAAATTCCAGATCCGGATAGGAAGGAAAATGCACTCCTCCTGTATTTTGAACGGAAGATCTCAGAGTGATCGGCAACAAACCTGCCTTTCCACCGGAAAGATAGGATACCTGGCCGCTGATCTGGATGTCTTTAGGAGAGATGAGTTGGTTCGAGTCCGCTTGCAATTCCCCTTTCAATAAAGGAAGCCTGAACTGAGCAGTAGTAAATCCTCCGGAGTAGATCTTTCTCTCGGAACCGTTCCTCAGTTTGAATTTTAAATAAATAGAATATTCCCCCAAGATGGCTTCTTTGGGAATGGCAAAGGTGGATTCGGAAGTAAACGTATTCGACCAGCGAAGTGGAAGTTCGTATTGCTGTCCGCTTGCATTGTGTTGGATGTACAATGTATCCGGGATCTCGTCCGAATTCGGATATCTAAAACCGTAGGGATCTGTCTTGCGGAGAATATGGTTCATATGGACCGTTTCCCCCTCTCTAAAAAGAGTTCTGTCTAGGATGGTCCTATACTTAAACTCCGCGTCGTAGGAATCATGGCTGAGTTTATATCTCCAAGTCTCTATTCCGTTATCCCAGCTCGTATGCAAGAAGGAGAAATCCTCACCCTTCTTGGCCACCAAGAAGAGACCGCTATAGAAAGGTTCCTCATTCCCGCAATTTTGCGCCTGCAATCTGGATTGATTTTCAGTAATGAGAAGTCTTCCGGATGCATCGGTATTTCCTTTCCAGAGTTGGCTCCCTCTACAATCGAATAGTCCGACTTCTACTCCTTCTACCGATTGGCCCTTGTCCAAGGAAGTCACCCAAACCAAGGAAGAACTCTTCCCCCATTTAAAATGAATGCTCAGATTGGTAACTAGTGCAGCGGTTCTCACATAGTATGGATTCTTTTGTTCGTGTAAGGCCTGGCCTAAAATAGGACTTTCAATTTCTATAATATGCAAACCGCTTTTTTTGAGAGGGATCCCGATCACCTCGAATCTCTTTTCTCCATTGGGAGAAGGAATGCCGAATTTCTTAGCATTCGTTTCTTGCGCGGAAAAAATGGAGACCTGATGATCATCCGATTCTCCTTTTACAAGCCAACGCATCAATGTCCTCACGTCGGAAGGACCAACGACTATCGATCTTGCCGGGATCGATTTTCCGCTCGGCTTGGTCTCCTGCTTGGGTCCGAATAGGTTGCCCAGAAAATCCTTTCCCTTCTCGCTTAGCTTCGCCCATTGTTCATGGATGAGCTCTCCTTCTCCGGAAGGATCGATCGGATTCAAATGCTTTGCAATGACGGGAGCTTCTACATTTCTCACAGTAACAGGAAGCAATGCTTCCGGAAACTTCTCCACGATCCCAAAGCCGGAAGAGAATTTTACGAGAGGAGGATATTCGTCCGTCCGGAACTTCAAAGGAAAGGAAGACATATTTTGGAGACTTCTTCCCATATCGTCCGTGATGGATTTAGGAAGAATGATCTCGAACTCGTTTTGAGGAGGAAGAGGATTCGGAAAGGAAACGGAGTAAGAGGACTCTTCCTCATAGTATGAATCCTCGCTCTCCTTCTTATTGGCGGTGACTAGTTTGCCATCCTTAAATTTAATAAAGATCTGGTTTCTCCAAGCCTTGTTGATAGGAGAAGAAAAGGAAAGATAAACGGGAGAGATCGGAACGCAGCCCGCGTTCGCATTCACTCTTTCACAATGCAAGGTCGCAGTAAAGGCGGAACGTACCTGGAAAGTGGTGGCCCAATCGGAAGAACTTGCAATCCCTGAAGAAGAACGTAACCCCTTCTCCACTACTAAACGCAGCTTAACGTCCGCAGGAAAAAGTTGTCTTGCACCGATCACGAAAACTTTTTTGGACTTTGGATCGTCCCGAGTGACCTTTAGGATATTCTCCCTTTCTCTTCCCTGCAGAATGCGGATCGGGATCTTGTTCCCAAGTCCTTCCATCGCAAAGTAGACCTTTTCGCTCACGTCGGAAAGTTTCGGTTCGCTATCGAATTGTACCACGAATGCTTGGTCTTCTGCGATCATCGCACCTTCGTACGGGCTCACGTTCGTGACCAAGGGACCTCCCGTATGAAAGCTAAATACTTTTCCGGGCTCTAATGAATTTCCTGCCAGGGACTTAATGGAATTGGTAGTGAACTTGCAACGAATTCCCCCTTCTAGGGTCTGAGGGAATTCATAGACCCAATCGGTTTCGGTGACCCATCTCTCTTCTCCCTTAACGGGACAATCGATCGTGAATGGGGACACAGATCTTTTCGGATCGCCTAACGGGACCATAGGTTCCTTGAATAAGACCTGGACCTGTCCGATATTCTTCACTTCTCCTTGTGGTGAAAAACTGAATTGCACCTTGGAGCTTTGGGAGAAACTACTTTGGGCAAGAAGAAGATTCGAGAATAGAATGGAACAGAAGAATAGAGAACGGAGTCGCAAGTTGAAATCCTTTCCTTTCGGGAATGAGATCTTTCATCCCAAAAAGGAAAGAAGGCTGCAAGCAAGAAATTGCCAAAAAAAGATAGGACAATTGCCCGGCAATGCAACCAGGCAATCCAAGGAATATATTCCTACTCAGTATTATCCGGCGATATGGATCTCTGAAATTAGAACATCGGGAACTTTGATCGAAGAATAACTATCGGAATACTCGTTGGAGATCCCAGAGATCTTATGCAATAGATCGAAATAGTTAGTATTCATAGTGATCCGATCCACAGCATGTTCCGGCTTTCCATTCTTATAGTAAATTCCCTGGATCCCAATGGAGATCTCTCCAGAGACAGCACTGCAACCCGCTCCGCCTTCCAATTTTTGGATCAGGATGCAATGGGAATCGGAAGACAAAAGTTCTTCTTTGGATCTCTCTCCCAAAGGAACGATCATATTCGAAAAGGATGTTCCTGCTCTTCCGGAATAAGAACGTACCCCGTGGCCCGTCGGAACAACACCATCCTTCTTAGAAGATTCCAGATTATAGAGAAAGGATCTAAGAACTCCTTTCTCTAATACTTTAGTCTCCGCAGAAGTAGGGATCCCTTCCGCATCTATGAGCCTAGAGCCCGGATAATCCGGAATATGAGCTTCACAATGAATACTTAATATAGGAGAAGAGATCTCCTTTCCTAATTTCCCGACCAGGCGAGAAGATCCCTTTTGCACAGAATCCGCAAAATAAGGAGAAGAGAACATCCCAAAGATCTGAGGACTGACCCGATTTCCGAGAACTATGGAGTAGACTCCGCTTGCAAGAGGTCTTGCATCTAAGAGTTCCGTTCCTCTGTGAGCCGCTTCTTCTGCAATGTATTTCGGATCGAAGAGAGAGATATCCCTACCGGAGCGGTAATAACTTCCCATTTTCTTTATATCGCCATTTGCGACCACGAGACCTGTTCCGCAATAGGCAACATTGGATTCCTTCTTTACGAAGACTCCTTTGGAGTTTGCGATCAGGCTTTGGGAGCTAGTCTTACCTACTCCTACATGGGGAACATTCTCCACACGCTTGTCCGAATTCCAAGAGGCCTCATCTAAGGCTAGGCCGATTTCCCTCATCCAGGCGAAGTCCAATTTTTCCAGCTCGGGATTATAATGCTTAAGATCGATATTCGGCAGATCTTTCGGAGAAGGTAGCTCCAGATCCAATGTATCCGTGATCTCCGTTTGGTCCATGGCGTCTCGGACCATTTGAGAAAGGGCTTCCTTACTGAATCTTTCACTATAGGAATACCCAGGACGGGAATGATTCAGAACACGGATCCCAACCCCTCTAGAACGGGATGTTTCCGTAGAAGTGATCCTTCCCTTGAATACTTCTATGCCTATATCTTCCGAATCGGTAGCGATCAGATCGAAGGTATCCAGGCCATACCTTTTTCCTTCTTCTAAAACGAACTGGGCTGCTTGTTCTAGATCCATTATCTTCCACCCACTAGGATCTCGTCCACTTTTAGAGAAGGTTGCCCCACTGTCACAGGAATGGATCCCGAAGAAGCCCCACAGGTCCCGGCCGCGAGCTCCAGATCCTGACCCACCATGGAGATCTTGGGTAGGATCTCATGTCCTTTTCCGATCAGAGTGGCTCCTCTCACAGGTTCGGCAATCTTCCCATTTCGGATAACGTATCCTTCCTCAACTGCGAAATTGAATTCTCCGGTGGCAGGGTTCACGGAACCTCCGCCCATTCTCTTAGCATACAGCCCGAAGTCCACAGAGGACAACATAGAATCCATGGAATCGTTTCCGGCTGCGATATACGTATTTCTCATTCTAGAGACAGGAGCATACTGATAGGATTCCCTTCTTCCGCTCCCAGTTCTAGGCACTCCTGTTTCCAGGGAACCTACTCTGTCGGACAGATACCCTTTCAAGGTCCCTTTCTCAATGAGAAGGGTCCTTTGTGTCTGCATTCCTTCATCGTCCACTCGGATCGTTCCGTATTGGTCCTCAATGGTCCCATCATCATACGCCGTCAAACAAGACTGAGCGATCTGCTCTCCTAGTTTCCCTACGAAAGGAGAAGATTTCTTTCGGATGGCCTCGGTTTCCAACGGATGGCCGCAAGCCTCATGGAAGATCACTCCTCCAAAACCGTTACCCATGATCACAGGCATTTTCTTTCCTTCGATATAACCTGCATCCAACATGAATAGCGCTCTTTCTCCGGCGCTTCTTGCGAGCTCTTCCACCTGCAATCCTTCGAAGAATTCGAAGCCCTTGACCGCACCCGGAGATTCACTCGCCACGAATCTCTCTCCCGATTTTTCCGCAGTCACGGAAAGATAGAATCTACTCCTGACCCGTAAGTCTTCTACATACAGACCTTCCGAATTTGCGATAAGAACATTCGTAACGATATCGGAGGCACTCACACCTACTTGGATAATATTTGAAGAAACCTTGCGAGCGATCCGATCTGCAGTTTGCAAAAGTTCTAACTTGCGAAATGGGGGGATCTTTCTTGGATCATGTATTTTCGCAGGAAAAGAATACTTAGAAGAAGATCCGTTCCAGGTGAATGTCCCGCGATCTACCTTTCCTTCTCCTCTTGAATCTGCGAGTAAGTTGATTAAAGAAAGTAAATGTTCCAAGTCGTCGTTGCTTGTATACGCGTACAATACATCGGTCCCATAAATGAGCCGGATCCCGATCCCATAATCGGTTGCAGCCAGAGACTGTTCAATTTTTTGATCTCTGAGTGCGATGGAGGAATTCCTGGATTCTTCTTCGTATATCTCTACGAAATCCGCCTTTCGTTTCTGACCTGCGTCTATTAATGTTTCTATATTGGATGGATTCATGACCTTTTACTTTAGACAGTTATTTTAGAGTAAATCTAAGACCTTTCTAGACTCATTCGAATCTAGGGAACGTGATACCGACCGGCGCAGGCGCTAAACCTTCTAGAGCCAAACGAATGTACTCCGGTCCCTTGGTTTCCTCGTATCGAGGCACCAAATGAAAATGCATATGCGCCACCTTCTCCGCAACTAGGACGGTGTAGATCTTCGGAGGAGAGAATCTCTCTTGGATCCAATTCGTAGCGAATTGCAGCGTTTCTCCTAGATCCGCGAACTCTTTAGGGTCCCAGTCGGAGTATTTTTCCTTATGAGAAATCAATTCCACATAGAGATAGCCTGGGATTTTTTTCTCAGCGGGAGCGTGACGGACTAGGAAAGAATCGTTTTTGAGGACTAGCCCTGGGATTTCTTTCCCGGAAATAATCCCGCAGATCGGACAATCGGAAGAAAAAGAAGGATCGGAAGCTTCTGCCAAAGATCAGACTCCGGAGCCTTGGGAAATATAGGTCTTGTACTTTTCGTAGACCCTTAGGATATAATCCAGGTCCGAACAAAATCGAATGATGCAACGATAGAAATGATATCTTTCCAATTCTTCCACTCCCTCGTTCGGATCGGGTTTGTTTTCACGAAGAAGGGACTTGAGCATTCCTAAGAACATGGCCCTCTCTCTTTCGTTGTATCCTTCCTGAGAATAACGAACCCCTTCTAGGATATTTACGAAACTTTCTGCGGAGACATGGAATGCTTCCGGTGAGGATAGGAATTTTTTGACTTCTTCTTCAGAGAACGTAGAGAGATAATCATGGAATAAGGTCAACTGGATCGCCTCGACCAAGGATTGGGTCTTGGCCTTTGTCTCCGTATAAAACGGCGTCCGGATACTGTATTCTACGAAATCATGCCAGGAAGATTTGGTAGTTTGGATTTTGTGTAGATCTTGGAGACTCATATTTTTTAAAGCTTTTCAGTTTTGGGTTTTCGATTATGGTTTGAGTAATACAGGATCAAAGGCCCCTATGTCAAAGGTTTTACGCAGACTCTTCTCGCTTTTATTTCTACTCTTTCCCTTGGCATTATTCTCGGCGGAGAAATCCCCCGAAGACGTTTGGAATTCCTTCTTAGAATGGTCCGGTCATCCGATTCTCGTAGAGGAAAGGATCGTAAAGGTCTTGTCCCAGGAATATCTACAAGAACTAAGAAAAGAAACCGAGGAGATGTTGGATTACCTACTCACCAATTCTCCCGATTTAGGCTCCAAGCAACAGGCAAAGACGGAGAAACTGAGAGAACAGCTCCAGAACCTGCAAACCTTAGAAGGAGTTCAATACAAACTTCCGGGAGGGGAATGGGAAACTATTCTCTTAGAGAAAGGAAATTTCCCGGATTCGTTTTATGAATTCGAGACTCCTAAATTGAGGATCCGATATGTGTTCAAAAGCCTTCCTTATAAACCTGTTTCCAAATGGAGGGAATTAAAACTCCAAGGTAGCTTCTTCTTATATTCCGAATCGGGAGCCTTACTGCTTAGCAAGTCTTCTCCTGATTTTCCGATCAAGGATCTGGATATGAGAGAGATACGTGCTTACTACGAAACGGAAAAGAAACATAGACAGGATGTAAAGAAGATCTCGGAGAATGGAACAGAGCTGTATTACTTTGCAAATCATAATCTCATCCCCTTCTATGCATTACTTCTTTCTAAAGTGATATTGATCGTTTCCGCGTTTATTATATTTTCCTTATATATAAAGCGTTTCTGGACCTTCTTAAGGGACCAGACCAGAAGGAGTCGCAAGGCGGAAGCGTCCTATTTACGGAGTAAGGAAAAGGTAGAAGGCCAATTCCTATCCGATTAGGCCGGATTTCTATAGACCAAAACCGCTTCAAGTATATTTACTATACAAATATTTGTATTTTTTTCATCCTTGCCTTTGTTTTTTGGGTGACATAAGGAAACAAAGAAGAGAAACTTTTCCCAGGGAATCGAAGGGTTTTTTCTAAGCGCTCTGGAATTTGTCCGGGCTCTGGATATACTTCTTTCTATAATAAGATTAGGTTCCCGAGAAAAATTACGCGCAGTATTACGTAAGGAGGACCGGTTCTTGGCAAGAGAAGGAGCTAAAGAGTCCATGAAAAAGCAAAAAGAAGAAGCCCAGGGTCTGGATGATTCCAAGCGCCAGGCTATCGACCAGGCAATGACCCAGATCGAAAAACAATTCGGCAAGGGTTCCATTATGCGTCTAGGTTCGGCTTCCGCAAGTGCGGTCGCACCTGTAATCCCTACCGGGTCCTTAGATCTGGATATCGCACTTGGGATCGGGGGTTATCCATTAGGAAGGATCGTGGAGATCTACGGACCGGAATCTTCCGGAAAGACCACACTTACCCTTTCGGCCATTGCAGAGGCTCAAAGAAAAGGTGGAGTGGCAGCCTTTATAGATGCGGAACATGCCTTGGATCCTGCCTACGCTAAGAAATTGGGAGTGAACCTAGAGGAACTCCTGGTGTCTCAACCAGATAACGGAGAGGAAGCTTTAGAAATTTGTGAATCTCTAGTCCGAAGCAATGCGATCGATATCGTGGTTGTGGATTCCGTTGCGGCATTGGTGCCCAAGGCGGAGATCGAAGGCGATATGGGAGATTCCCATATGGGTCTGCAAGCAAGACTTATGTCCCAAGCACTTCGAAAGCTGACTGGAACGATTTCCAAGTCCAAGACTGTGGTCATCTTCATCAACCAGATCCGTATGAAGATCGGAGTCATGTTCGGTTCTCCCGAAACGACCACCGGTGGAAACGCATTAAAGTTTTATAGTACGGTTCGATTGGACATTCGGAAGATCGAAACCTTAAAAGAGAAGGAAGAAGCTACTGGAAACAGGGTACGTGTAAAAGTTGTAAAAAACAAAATGGCACCTCCTTTCCGCCAGGCTGAATTCGACATAATCTATAACACTGGAATTAGTCGAGAAAGTTCTCTCGTTGACTTAGGGGTAAAACACGACATTATTAGTAAATCCGGGGCCTGGTATTCTTATAATACCGAGAAGATAGGCCAAGGAAAAGAAGCCGCTAAGGAATACCTAAAAGCAAATCCAGAAATTGCGTTCCAAATAGAGAATATGGTTCGCGATCTGAATGGATTACCTCCTTTAGCGCCGGATGGGAAACTTCCAAATGCTGCCCCTTCCGAAGAAGCTCAAAAAGCAGCAGGTTAATTACTACTGGCTTTCTTTTTAGAAACCATTGACCGCCGGATGAAACTCATCCGGCGTTTTTTTATTCCAAGACTGGTCCGGTTTTCCAGTATTGCACCAAACCCATCCCTTTCCAAGGAAACTAAATGTCAGAGATCAGCATTATAGGAGCAGGCGGTTTTACCGGCAAAGAATTACTAGGGCTCATCGCGAGACATCCAAAGTATAAAACAGTTCATATCACAAGCGACAAGCTTGCGGGCAAGTCTCTATCGGAAGTATTTCCTGACCTGATCTCTCCTGAGAATCTGATCTTCAAGCGACATGAGGATGAGGTGCCAAAGGGTTCCCTTGTAGTGCTTGCCGTTCCGAATGAAGCCTCCCTGGAATTGGCTCCGAAATTTTTGGACAAAGGCCATAAGGTCATAGATCTTTCCGGAGTGTACCGATTGCATGATCAGTCCTTATTCGAAAAGAATTATAAACTCAAACATACTAGCTTCTCCCTTACCGACAAGGCAGTATTCGGGATCCCTGAGATCTTTAGGGATAAGTTAAAGGGAGCGGATTTCGTTTCGAACCCGGGATGCTTTTCCACTTCTGTGATCCTGGCCGTTTATCTGTTAGGCGATCTCAGAAAGAAAGTCCGAGCAAGGATCGTAGCGGACTGCAAGTCAGGGATCAGCGGCGCAGGCGGAAGGGTCGAGGATGGTGGCTTCTCCTTTAATAGCGTGTATGAGAATTTCAGGGCCTACAAGATCCTAACCCACCAGCATGAGCCGGAGATACAGGAGTATTGCTTTGCTGGATCGGGACTTTCTCATCCTGAGATCTTATTCGTGCCTCATCTTCTTCCTGTATATAGAGGAATTCTTTCTACGATGTACTTAGAAGCGGAATCGGAAGATCTTCCTATCTTGCAGACCTTAAAAGAGAATTCTAAGTCGGAAACATTCGTTCGGATCCGCGAAACTCCAGAAGAGATCGATCTAGCAAAAGTAAATCAGACCAATTTCTTGGATATCTCCGCAAGGGTCAGAGGAAAGAATATTACCATCGTTTCTGCTTTGGACAATCTAATGAAGGGTGCGGCGAGCCAGGCTCTCCAGAACATCAACCTAATGCTCGGGGAAAAGGAAACCCTGGGACTGATCTAATCTAAAATGGAAAAGAGAAGCATCTACCATTTGGTCCGGGACTCCTGTATCCATTATAAGGATAGGCCCTTCCAATGGATTTGGGATGAGACTCACAAAAGTTTCTCCGGGATTTCCTATTCGGAATGGTTTTCTAGATTAGAGGAGCTTTCCGCATTCTTTCGCATTCAGAATGTAAATAAGGGAGATAAGATCGGTCTATTCTGTGATAATCGAACGGAATGGGCCTTATGCTCCTTTTCCATTATGAGCGCCGGAGCAGCCGACGTTCCAAGAGGTTGCGACGCGAGCGAAGAAGAGATCTTTTATATCCTGGACCATACAGAAGCAAGGATCGCTTTCATTGAAAAGGAACAGGTACTCGTAAAACTGGAAAAGGTCTTAGACAGGCTCAAAAGCCTAGAGACGATCGTTCTCATAGAACCAGAAAGCAATTTTCCTTCTTTAGCTTCGACCAAGGCTTCTCGACCCAAGCTTCATTTTATTGATCTCGAAACCGCAATCTCGGAAGGACGCCATTGGATCTCTAAGAAAGGAAAGGCGCAATTGCATTCCATCGGAGAGTCCTTAACTCAAGAAGATCTTGCCACCATTATCTATACTTCCGGAACCACTGGGGTCCCGAAAGGAGTAATGCTCAAACATCGCTCCTTTACTTGGACAGTGGACCAGTTGCAGCATTTCGTTCCCGCAAATTATTCGGATCGGATCGTTGTCTTTCTTCCTCCCTGGCATATAGCGGAGCGCATCCTGGAGACCACCCTTCTCTCTATGGGCGCTTCTTCCGCGTATTCCAATGTGGCACAGTTGACCAGGGATTTCGAGATCATCAAGCCCACCGTTCTTGTTTCCGTTCCTAGGGTATGGGAAGCTTTGTATCGTAGGATCTGGGATAAGGCAGCAAAGACTTCTCCTTTAAAATATGCGATCTTTTCTAATGCGGTCCGGATCGCGGAATTCTATAATTCCCTTTTGGATACAGTAACAGGCAATTTCTCGGAAACTAAGGATGGGAATAAGGAAGAGTTTCTCACCGATAAATTCGTTTCCGTTGCCCTTCTTCCTATATTCGCTTTTCTGAATATTCTGGCGCAGAAAGTATTAGAGCCCGTACGGGCTCTATTTGGGGGAAGGCTACGCTTCGCGTTTTGCGGCGCCGGCGCCATGCCCCCTAAGATCCAGTTCTTCTTTCGTTCCGTAGGAGTTCCTATCATAGAAACCTACGGAATGACGGAAACCACCGGAATGGGCGCCTTGGGTGATTTTCCGATTCCTAAGACCGGTTCCATTGGTCCTGTCTTTCCCGGGGCACATATTAAACTTGTGGATGAACAGGGAGTAGTCGTCTCCAAGCCGGGAGTAAAAGGGATCGCTTGGCATAAGGGTCCACATGTAACTGCAGGCTATTATAAGAATCCTTCTCTAACGGAGGCTAATTTCTCAGACGCTTGGTTTAATTCGGGAGATCTTTTCGTTTGGACCAAAACGGGCGAATTGAAATTTGCAGGACGGGCCAAGGACACGATCGTTCTTTCTTCCGGAGAGAATGTAGAGCCAGAACCGATCGAAGGCAAGATACTGGAGACGGGTTGGGCCCTTGCTACAGTGATCGTGGGGCAGGACCAGAAATTTCTGGCAGCTCTGATCGTTCCGGATTTCAATAAGCTCAAGGAACATTTTACTTCCCAAGGTGTCAGTCTTCCTTCTTCTCATTCCGAACTAGTCAAGGACCAGAAAGTAGTCCGATTCTATAAGGACCTTCTCCGAGATACGATCTCCGATAAGAACGGTTTCAAAGTCTTCGAGAAATTAGGCGATTTCAGGCTTCTGGATCGGGAGTTCGAAAAAGGAAAAGAACTTACGGAAACTATGAAAGTGAAGAGAAATAAGGTTGCAGAACTCTATGCGGATCTGATACAAACGATCTTCGCTTAATCCATGGGTCATCCGAATTTTCAAGATATTCTCTTCTGCGGGGCCTTCTCAGGCGAAATCGATAAACTCAAATCGGACTCTGGGATCTGGACCTTCGAAACGGGGGTCGGAGATCTGGAGGCTGCGATCAATCTTCAGAAATATCTTTCCCAAAACGATACCCCAAGACCGAAGGCGGTCATCAGCGTCGGTTCTGCAGGTGTCTATTCCTCCGTGCCTAGAAAGGATTGGGAGGGCAAGTTCGGTATCTCTCGTTTATTCGTGAATTATGAGATCGCTTATTTGGACAAGAAAGTCCGTATCCCAGATTCAATGAACTTGAAGTATGATTTCCCCGACTTTGAGTTTCCGTTTACAGGTCCTGAGTTTCTGGAATTAGCAACGAATGGAACCGGTTCCGTCACCCTGGAAGACCTAAGTCCGAGGGCTTTGGAAAGAATTAAAACAGAAGGCATAGGCTTCGAGAATATGGAAGCTTTCGGACTTGCGAAAGTTTGCAAGACCCTGGGCATTCCTTTCGGAGCGATCTACGCTCTCACAAATAAAGTAGGTCCCAAAGGGAGCGAAGAATGGAAACTTTCTTGGAGAAAGCACTCGGACCGTCTCCAAGAAAGGATCTTACACTCCGACTGAACTATTTTTCCGAAGGAAAGAATAGTTTTCGGATATCCGGTACTCCCGCTTCGGTCTCCAACTCTCCCTTTTTTATAATTTCCTTATATTTTCCGAAATCGGTAAATGCGAACTCCTCTATATGAAGATTGATGAACAGGTCCATCTTCTCCTTTCTGAGTTTTGTGATCTCCCTTCCCTCCAAGGTGATAGCTCGAGCCATGATCTTAAGGATCGGAGGATAACTGATATCTTCCCATAGATTCTTAAAGAAGGATTTTCCGGTTACCTTTCTGTCCTCTAAGAGGCGAACAATCCCTTCGTCTCGAAGAGGAGAAACGTTTACGGAGAGGATCACATCTGCACCTTTTCTGCGAATCAGATTCTCCGGAACGTTATTCAACACTCCTCCGTCTATAAGCAAATGATCTCCCTTGAAGATCGGGGGAAACATTCCCGGTAGGCTCATAGCAGAGGCTAACGCTTCCCAAATAGGCCCCTGGTCCATTACATATTCTTGTCCGCTATGCAAATCCACTGCGGAAGTAGCGAAAGGGATCTTTAGATCTTCGATGAGCTGCGAACCGAACGCATCCTTTAACATCCGAAGCATTCTTTTCCCTTTGAAGAAGGAAATAAGCGGGATCGTCGGATCGAATGGCATCTCGATCCCACCGAAGAATTTTCCGATCATCTTGAAGATGGAATCCGCTGTCTCTCCTCTTGCATACAGTGCTCCGATCACCGCTCCAAAAGAAGAACCGGAAACGAAATCGAATTGTATCCCTTCTCTTTCTAGTACCTTGAGTAATCCTACATGGGCAAGCGCTCTAGCTCCTCCTCCGCCAAGGGCCAATCCTCTCGTCTTAGAGACCAGGTATCTTGCAAAGGTCTCTCCCTTATAGA
The DNA here is from genome assembly GCF_004770615.1 of Leptospira langatensis. Taxonomy (NCBI): domain Bacteria; kingdom Pseudomonadati; phylum Spirochaetota; class Leptospiria; order Leptospirales; family Leptospiraceae; genus Leptospira; species Leptospira langatensis. The sequence goes on along the minus strand of NZ_RQER01000002.1, from coordinate 73,775 downwards.
AGACCTTTTGGTCTGCGGACTCTTGGTGTTTTTGCAATCCGTTTTCAGAAACGAGAATGCGAGATGTCCTTCCTGAAAAATTCCGGATGCGAGGATGCCAATAATCCAGGATCTCATTCTTCTGTCTGAGATTGCGTTCCGGGTTCTCCTCCCAAAACACGATCTGATCGCATTGTTGTACAAGCTTGTCCAGCTCCGGGATGAGTCCAGGGCCCTTAAAATACAAATGGAGTATGGCATATTTTTTTCTGAGTTGAGAGATGGCTCGTACCATTTCAGCGACGGACTTTCCTTTGAAAGTATCCATTCGCACCAAAGAGATCTGCCCGTCATGGGATCTCCGCCCATGATCCACAATGGAATCCAGATGCACCTTAAAATCCGTGACTTCCTCGATCGGTATATGGCAGACCAATCTTCGAGGAGAATAGGAATTGTTAAAGGGGTCCTCCATGACCTCTCTCATTCGGATCCCCATCAGTCTCATTAGATTCTGAGAAAGGATCCTCTCCTTTCCCGCGAGCTTTAGAAAATATTCCCCGTCGATCACATACAGCAAGGTATCCAAGATCGCAGTCGCAGATCCGGTATGAGCCGAGCGAGTGAGCACGCTATTCTCAGCGAATACATCCCCCTCTCCCAGATAGCGGACCGTCTTGCCAGCTTCTCCAAGAGACATCATCACCTCTCCGTGACGGATGAGGTATAGCTCCTTGGAGATCTCTCCCTTATAGTAAATAACGGTGTGATTATGAACGTTTCTTTCTTCTATATGACCGTAAAGTAGAACGAGCGTTTTTCTTGGTAGTCCTTTGAACAAGGGAATGGATGCTAAGAATTGTAAGGCTTCCGGAGGGACTATCTTTTTCATGCGGGTCAAATCCTACCTAGGAAATTTATTTTGTAAAGCGGATCTAAGAACGAACTCTAGTATTAGGCGACGGATCAACAATCAGGAAATCCTCTTGATTTTTGGTCTGTTGAGTAAATTCTAGCTCCGATGATGTTAGATTCGGCCGCTGTGGTTGAGATATTTAAGAAATCCGTCCAGGATTGGCATAAAGAAGAAAGCGCCTCCACCAATCCCTACCCGGACTCCTCCTTAGAATTCCTATTTTATAAGAAAAACCAAATAGATACCATCCAATGGCATGTGGAAGACGAGATCAGAAGACCCGACCTCCCGGACTCGGAACTGGTAAAATTCAAACGCAAGATCGATGCTCTCAATCAGGAAAGAACGGATCTGGTCGAGCAGATTGACGACAGAATTTCCGCCATGTTCCAGTCTGTGATAAGAAAACCGAGCGCAAGAATGAATTCGGAAACCCCTGCTTGGCTGATCGACAGAATGAGTATCCTGGAGCTCAAGATCTATCATATGGATGAGCAAACCAGAAGAACGGATGCAAGTCCGGAACATATCGAAACATGTAAGAAGAAACTCTCTGTCCTATTGGAACAAAGAAAGGATCTATCGGTCTGTTTGGACGAACTTATGGACGATCTTTCCAAAGGTGATAAGTTCTACAAGGTGTACAGACAAATGAAAATGTACAACGATAAAAATCTGAATCCTTCTTTATATTCGAAGCAGGCATGAATCTACTCGTTTTACGTTTTTCTGCGATGGGAGATGTGGCCCTTATGGCCCCTGCACTCATCGCGGTCGCGGCAAAATATACGAATATACAACTTACCGTGGTCACCCGCGGGAATTACGCTCCCTTCTTCTATAATATCCCGAATGTGAATGTGATCGGGATCAATCTCAAGAAATACAAGGGCCTCACCGGGCTCTATCGTTTATTCAAAGAATTGAATAAACTCGGTCCTTACGAAAAGATCGTGGACCTGCATTCCAGTGTTCGCTCCCGCTTCATCAGTTTATTCTTCCGATTCAGAGGGATCCCGGTCTTTCAGATCATCAAAGGAAGAAGGGAAAAGATGCGTCAGATCCGAAAGAATCGTAAGGTCTTACGAAAACTTCCTCATACGGTCGATCGCTATCTAAAAGTCTTCGAGAAGGCAGGTTATCCTGCTACAGTCAGAAAGGGTCCCTGGATCAATGTGGATCCAGAATCCAAGATCTATGCCAAGGATTTCTTACTCTCAAGAAAGATCGATAAGAAGGAAGGACTTTGGATCGGGTACGCACCTTTTGCGGGTCATAAACTGAAAGAATGGCCTCTGGAAAAAAGCATTGCTCTATTAAGATTATTGAAAGAAGAATTTCCGAACGTTCGGATCTTCCTATTCGGTTCCTCCCAAGAGGCTTCGATCATGGAAGAATGGAGAAACGGGGATCAAACGATCACAATCGTTTCCGGAGGCAAGTATGGGATCCGAGGCGAATTGGGGATCATGGAAAGAATGGATGTGATCATAGGAATGGATTCTTCCAATATCCATATCGCAGCATTACTCAAGAGACCAGTGATCGCATTATTCGGGACCACTCATCCTCTTTCCGGATTTGCGCCCTTTGGGCAGGAAGACACGGGAGTATTGCAGATCGAAGATCTACCTTGCAGACCCTGTAGCATCTATGGAAATACTACCTGCTATCGAAAAGACTTTGCCTGCATGGAAAGGATCACTCCCGAAGACGTGATCAAGAGGATCAACGTCATCAAGAATATCAATACGCTTTTCTGATCAGCCTAGGATCCCGAGTGGATCCAAGGAGAAGATCGTGTTCAGAAGGGATCTCTTCTTCTTTTTGCCTTTTTGCGAGGCTACCGACCGATAGACCTCTTCCATTTTATCCACGCAAGCTTTCATCTCATGGCTCTTGGAAATCACTAAGGATTCCTTGGAGAAGTTCGCATAGGTCTCAGGACTCTCCAGAATACGGATCGCCTTCTCCGCAATATCCTTCACGTCAAAAGGCTTCGCGATAAATCCATTCACTCCATCGTGCACGAGTTCCGGGATCGCAAAGGAGTCCACTCCCACCGCAGGAAGTCCGCAGGCAACCGCTTCCAGGATCACAAGTCCTTGGGTTTCCATAGTCGATGCAGTCAGGAATAGATCGAAATTCGGATAATGCTGAGGAAGTTCCGCTCTATCTATAAATCCGGTAAACATAATAGACTTATCAATTCCAAGCTTTTGAGCCTGGAGCTTCAAAGAAGGAAGAGCCGGTCCGTCCCCGATAATCGTAAGTGTCGCTTGAGGAATCTTGTCCAAGATCAGTTTGAACGAATTGATGACCACATCGCAGTTTTTCTCGTAGGAAATCCTACCTACATGCAATAATTTCGGATTCTCAGAAAGGGTTTTAGGCGTTCCCTTGAATTGAGAAAGATCCAGACCGTTAGAGATCACCGCCACAGGTTTCTTCAAACCGAACTCTTCTAACTGCTTCTTTATCAAATGAGAGGGAGAAATGATGAGATCACAGCGATCGTACAAATTATTCGTGATCTTTAAAATGATCTTCTTACGGATATTGAACTTATCGAACTTCTCGAATTTGAGCAGATCCTTGACCTTGATCTTTTTATTCAACTTTCCTATTCTCATAAAGAGTTTATCCAACTTCAAGAGACGATATAAGGAAAGGTACATGTCCTGCTCGGACATAAGCGTATGATAGGTACCGATACTCGGGATCCCGTATTTCTCACTGGCATTGATCCCATAGACTCCCATGAGGCCTGGAGTGTGAATATGCACTAGGTCCGGTTGGAATTCCTTGATTGCCCTCTTGATCTTAGAAGGAGAAGGAAGCACCACTTTGATATCCGGATAGCTGGGAAGATAACCGCTCCTGAATCTCTCGACTCTGATCCTTTCGCCCATTCTCTCAAAATCGCCTTCGCCATATCTAGGACAGCAGATCAAGAACTCATGTCCTCTTTCGGCGAGTAACTCTGCAAAATTTCGCATGGAGATCGCCACGCCGTCGATTTTGGGAAGAAAGGTGTCGGAAAAATAAAGGATCTTCATCTTAGTTCCTAATGCGAAACCAATCTCTCGTATAAGATGGATTTTACCACTCCATTCTAAGTATATTTGCCAAAAATAATCGAATTTACAAAGAATCCAGAAGTTAGATCCTCTCCTGAAAACATAGCCGATGAAAGAGTTTTTGAAAAAAGCCCACCTATTCTGTTTGCTAGCTACCTTTCCCTTGATTGGAGTCTCTGTGAGTTTGAGCCAAGGCTTTCTGGTTCTCTCCTTTCTATTCGGCTTATCGAGTCTTCTTTTAGAAAAACGATTCGACGAGATCTTTCCAAGACACGGGCTGTTTCGGATCTCTCTGGCATTGTTTCTCTGGTATTGGATCGTATTCGCCTTACATCTTGCTTTAGATCCGGACAATCAGACTCGCCTTCGCTCTGCCTGGAATGGGGAATTGAAGGATTTCTTTTTGTTCTTTGGATTTCTCTCTGTGGGATTTACTAAGAAAGAAGATGTTCCAAGACTTTTCTCGGCACTTTTCTGGCTCTTTCTTCTTCTCATCCTAACAGGATTGATCGGAGGGTTTACTCCTGTGCGACTTTCCAGGTTGATCAGCGATCTGTACAGGGAGTCCCATACCTATAAATTCACTCATCCGTTAGGATCCGTCTTTTCCGTTCCTCTCTATATCTCCATAGGACTCATGAACACCCACTTGACCTTTGGCGGATTACTTCAATTCTTCTCCGCTTTCGCGGTCTTCTCCTTCTTAAAAGCATTACAAGAAGGGAATATTCGGAAAATCGCTTGGACAGGGATGCTTCTGATATTCTATGTTCTTGTATTTTTACTCAACCAGGCTCGATCCAGTATGATAGGAGCAGGAGTCACACTTCTATTCGCAGGAATACATCTATTCTTTCTCAGAAAAGAATTACCTAAATCCTTCTTAGTCAAAGGAGGAATTGCATTCTTTGGACTAGTACTTGTACTAGGGACAGCACTTGCGATCAGTCCCGCAGGAAAAAAAGTGATCGGTCCTCTTTTCGGAAAAGAAAAGCATACAGATTCCGGAAGGACATTTATCTGGGACTCAAGCTTTCCTCTCATCCAAGAACATCCTATCCTTGGGGTCGGACCTGGAAACTATAACCAAGCGATCGATCGGGTCAGGACCGCTCACTCCGAAGAATATCCGGAGCTCGCTTATTTCTACGAGGTCACCCAAAGAGGACACGCCCATAACGATTATATTCATCTTGCATCCGTCTTTGGGTTGCCGGCGGCCTTCCTCTATCTTTCGTTAGCTGGCGCCCTGGTATTCTTTTCGTTCCAGTCCAAGCAAGGATTTCATAGAATTATTTTCTTTTACGGATTGCTCGGCTTCTTCGTTTCCGGACTATTCCAATGCTATTTCCAAGACGACGAGGTGGTGATCCTATTCTGGTTACTTCTGGGATTATTCGTCAAAACGGAAACCGAGCCTTTAGGATCCGACCACGCATAGATCCACTTTTCTTTTATAAGGAAATCCAGGCTCTGCAAAGAATTCGATCCAAGAATTTGGGAACTCCTCTTTTTTCCATTCTCCTCTCTGGCTATCCAGTGTAGAGAGTAGAAGCTCTTTTGTCCAAGCGAGAGAATCGTTCGTAGATTTATAACAAAAATATAAACCAAAATCCCGGTATTCCATTAGGATGACTCCTGTGTTAGTGTCCAAACCTTGGGAAAGAGAATACACATCACCTTCCTTTTGTATCATGGATCTCTTCGGTAATTTGCCTCGATGGAAGATCCAAGCCTGGATCGGTGGTTGCGAATTGACCCAATTAGAAATACTTTTAGAAGTATCAAAGACCCAAGCAGGTTCGGAGAAAAGTAGAACTTCCGGCTTCAAGAATAGAGCCGGCTTTCGGATCACTTCTTTCAATTCATTCATATCAGAAGAAGGATACGAACTCGAAAGCAATGTACCGGAACGGTCTAGCAACCTTGCTCCCAGATCCAAGCTCCCGTTCGGAAACTCAGACTTCCCGCCAAAGAACCTAGAACTGATCGATTCGTAGGATTGCAAGGACTTGCAAGTATCCAACTCCGAGAAGCGATAGAATTGGATCCATCGCAGCCAAGAAAAGCCAATGTCCAAGAAAACTTCTCCCGCTCCTATTCCATTCTTGCAAACCCTCCCATTCTCAATATCCAGTCGGTACGTATTGGAAGAAGGAAGCGAACCCGCAGAAGGAATTCCTTGGGATTTTCTGTACACTCTTTCCCATTCGTCTCTAAAGGCAGAGACTAAGTTTGCATTCTTAGTCGTAACCAAGATCTCTCGATTCGAATCCCTCGCGCTCAAAGAATAATTATAGGAACCGGTCAATAGTTCGCGATCGTCGATGATCATTGTTTTATGATGGAGGAGTCCTCCCTTTCCGGGAGTCGTATCATCTAATATGTCCTCATTCCCATCTTCTTTGATCGTAAATCGGTCCATAGACGAAAGAAACCTTCCTTCGGGATCTAAGGGACGATCATAGACACCAAGAGTTTCTTCCGCATTCGACCGGAGCATTCCCAGGCTCAAGACAGGATCGTAATGATCAAAGATCAAATATCGGATTCTGTTTTGAGAAGAAAGAGCCGCATCATATAAACGGTTCTGGATCCGAAACCCGTCCTTAGGAGAGTTGATCAATTCCAGATCTGACAGCTTTAAGGTGGAAAACGGATATTCTTCTCTTAAGAAAGAATGGAATTTCTCCCAATCTCTTTGCAAGAGAAGGAACTCGATATATCCGTTATGATCCATTTCCAAACCATAAAAAGTAAAGTTGCCAGTTCCCAGGAAAACGATCTTATGATCGCTTACAAGGACCTTGCTGTGTTGCAGACCGGAACCATCCCAATATCTCAAAAATGGAAGAAGAGAGCTCGGATACTTCTTTCCCAATTCTCCCATTAGCTCCAATAGAACTCCGCGAGAATGAGCAAGCAATAACTCCTTCTCGATCTCCGGATCGTCCAAGGAATACACATGCATATAAATACTATGTTTTGTTTCTCGGATCAATCTTAGGATCTCGTCTCGGACATTTCTCTTCTTTCCTTCCGGAACAAATCTACCCGGATAAGAGAAGAATGCCTTAGGAGAATAGTCCTCTGCCCCTAAAGGATCGAAGTCGTTTCCGTTCAACGAACAGAAAGAAAGAAGAAAGCAAAGACTGAGAATATTCTTCATTCCCATATGGCTCTCACTTGCAGAAGAAGATACCAGTTCTTGATCCCGATGGATTCGTCCGTTTCGAACCCACCTACTTCTATTTGGGCAACCGGAACAGACTCTCCTTCCGGGATCCACCCAAGGCTCACTCCTCCTTCTCTTACGAAAGAAGGACCGATCCCTTTTCTGGAAAAGATCCAAGCTCCGGAAGAAGATCCCTCTTCTTTCAGGAAAGAAATATAGCTGAAATGGATCCCAAGAAGAAGTCCATGCTCTTTCCATTCGCTACGAATACCCAGAAGCGAGGCTGGTCGTTTGCCGGGGTATTTTGTTTCTTCTCTTTCTAAACCGAACGAAGTCACCCAACTAGAAGGATAGAATCCCCAGATCTGCTGCAAGATCGGATTGGAAATCGGAGAAGCTCCCATTCCCACAAATCCAAGTTCTAAGATCTGACCGTTTGCCTTTCTTTTCTCTTGGTTGGGTAAGAATCCGAAAAACGAAACTCTTGCATTTTGGAGATAAACTCCAAGATCGAATCGAACCGCTTCTCCGCTGATCGGAAGGGATCTTTGCGGTCTAGCAGGATCCCAGGCAGTCTTATCGATCCCTCTAGAAAGAAAAAGGTCCGCTGAAAGGTAAACGTATTTCCAGAGGAATCCGAGTCCGACCTTCCATTCCACCAAGTAATCCTTATCTCCATCTTCCTTGCCGGACCTGGACTCTTTCTTGTCCTCACCGAACCTTCCTAGATCTCCCAAAGACAAATAACGCACTTGGAAAAGATAAACGAAACGATCTTCCCTGTTTCCTTGGATCAAAAACCCTGCCCTGTATCTGGATTGATAGGAAGGATCTGGAGTGGAATTTTTGCCGACTAAGGTATCGGAAGCCTCCTTTGGCAGGAACTGCTCTCTTCCCTGCAATCGCAACCAAGAGTTCTCCCAAAGTGGAAATCCTCTGTACAAGTCCAAAAGATCGAATCGGATCTTGAGATCCGGATCCAAGTTCTCAACGAAGGCACCTTCTACTCCGTCCTTCCAAGAACTCCAAGCTGGAAAAGGTGTTGGATCGGACCTTCTTCCGATAGCCCAAAGAAAGCCTTTGCCTAGAAGTCCAAGGTAACTATTCTCTCCAGGAAGAAGGAAAAGATTCTCATTAGTACCCTTGATCGCCACCCAGTCCAAATGGACTCTGTACACATTCGTTTCTTTTTGATAAATAAAGCCGAAGCCTAAAGGTTGCGCAGTTCCTGAGAATCGATCCGCAAGATCTGCTTTTGGATCTTTTTCCCTTCCTTGGTCCTTGAACAAAATCCACTGGAAATTAAATCTCAATCCAGGTTTTGGGGTAGAAAGATCTTGGGAATATACTTCTATCCCAAGAATGAAAATCAGAAGAGCTGGGATCTTTTTCATACATCCCTCTATTCAAGTTCACCAGGATGAGCATCCGTAAGAGGACAGCTAATATCCCTGAATGGATTTCCCGCATATTGGCTTGTTTGCCAGACCCTTGTCCCTACAATGTCCTTTGAATATGCAGATTTTCTAATTTTATTTTTAGTGTCGTTGATCCCCGGCCCGCTGGGATCGTAGAGGAATTCATCCCAAATCTCTCCCGTATTCGGATCGATCAATCTTAAAGTATTCTTTCCGGTAGAAGGAAGACTGAAGTTAAGATCCTTCCAAAACGCAGTCTCCGGAAAACATGTGGATATGCCTCCGGACAATAAGGTCAATGAATCCGCTTCCAAAGGAAATAAGATAGAAGTGATTGTTCCTGCGCCGGAAAGGATCCGCAAGAGAGCCGAGTTGGAATTTCCCTGTAGATTCACGAATTCCAGGAAACGATCCTTTGCGATCGGATTCGATCCTTGGTAAGAACCCATCCAAGAAACTTCCGAAAATTTCACATGGCCGGGAGCAATGGAATTGGTACAAGTCTTGATCCCAGGAGAAGTCCGAGGGTTCTCTATTAACTCTTTCCGGCTCGAATTGGAATAGATGCGATCTAGCTGAGAGGAAATGCCGTAGCTCTCTGTTAAATCTATCCTTGCATGGATCCGTGGACTTTCGTCCATAAAACAGATCGAAGCTACGGATCCATCCGTTTTTTCTAATACGATCCGATCGGGAATCCCTACCGTCGTTCTCCAGATCCCGTCCCATAAGACCTTCTTCTTTCCGGAAGAGCGATCCAAGAGAGAGATCGGATCCCCGGCTTTGGCAGATCTTAGGTTCCTGTACGAAAAATTCGGAGAAGAAAGTAAAAATACTAAACCTCCTAGTGTTAAGATCTGACCAGGCTTCCAGACTTCTTGGTAGGATATGGGCTGCTGTACATTCCCCCATTGGATCTGTAAGAAGGAAGGATCGCATTCTTCTAATCCGATATGAAGAAGATCCAGATATTTCCAATCCGATCTAAGTATGGAGCCTTGTTTCAAGCCGATCGGATTGGCTTCTTCCAACTGGATGGAGTCCACATCGCAGATCGGATATTTTCGATCGGACTTGAGAATCTTCTCCTGTCTTCCCGGGTCCATGCATAGAGCTTGATTCTCCTTGCACTGCGAAAATCCAAGTGAGGTCCAAGAGATATACTCTTCTCCGAAAAGATATCCTCCTCCAGGTAGAGATAGACTTTGGGATCCTTGGCTTTGGAATAAGGTAATATTTCCTACTTTCTTAAGATCTCCCCAACGAATCCCGCTTAGGACCAACTTCTCTAATTTAGAAGAAGATTCCGCATACACTCTTGTCTCGAAAGGTGCAATGAACCCAGTCGTCATCGGAAGAAGGATCCTCGTTCCGAACAATTCAATACTTAAACCATCTTCGCAGATGGGAAATGAGTTTGGATTGTAGATCTCTATCCATCTTCCGCTAGGAGAATCCGTTTCTCCAAAAATTTCCGTTACTATCGGGAGAGTGATCTGGCAGGCGTCTAAAGCGGATCTATTCTTGCTCAGGATCTGGGTTCGGATCTCTTCTTTTCCTAATGTCCAAGAAAAATTCAGGGCAAAGTAGATCTCTTTCTCTCCCTGTGCAGGAAGGACGAGCATACTTCGACCATTCGAAAAAAGGAATATACTAAATTTCTTTTCGTGATTTCTGGTATTGAAATTTTTCCGGGTCCAGGAACCTTCGAGTGGACTTAGATCGAATTCTTTTTGTCCGACCAAAAGGAATTCAGCAGTCTTTGCTTGTTTGACTAGATCGTTCTTGTGATAGGTCCCGATCCTAGCCAAAGATCCGTCCCTTAAGACTAGACTAGATTCTGGGATTAACTCTTCCTTCTTCCAAGAAGAGAAGGCTCGAGCTAAATTTTCCTGGGAGCTCCGATCTTTTTCGAGGACACAGATCCGAACGAGTATGTTCGGATCCTCTCCTGTGATCAGACAAAGATTGCCTTCTTCCCATTCAGTTATCGAGCGAGACGCTTGTCTGGAATATAAAGGATCATATTTGAAAAAAGCCGAAGCTTCCTCGTCGAACCAAACGGGTTCTTTCGGTGATTCCGCCTTGCAGACGACGCTTATTGCAAGAAAGCAAAGTAATGGAATGAGTTTGGATTGTTTCATTTTTTCCTCCTTCTCTTGCAGGTAGAAGAGAAAGATCTTGGAGGAAAAAATTATTCTATTTGGTTGGATGTTTCCGGAATTGTTGTTCCGGAATGAAAATGCTTATAGATCTTCTCTGCGAGAGACTCTCCGATCCCGGGCACCTTCATTAATTCTGCAATATTTACGTCTTCTATCTTCTTCTGTCCGGAGAAGGAGCGAAGCAGCAATTTGCTCCGTTTCAAACCGATATCAGGGACTTCTTTGATCAGGCTATTCAATGCTTCGCGGTTCCTACGAGAACGATGATGTTCCACTCCGAACCTATGTGCCTCATCGCGCAAATGCCGCAGCAGTTTCATTCCGGGAGAATTCATATCGAAGCTGTATGGGGTCATCTCCCCAGGAAAGTAGATCTCTTCTCTCTTCTTGGCAAGACCCACCATCGGAAGATTCGGAGCCCCAGCTTCCACTGCAGCCTCGCAAGCCTTGACGAGCTGTGTAGGCCCACCATCGATCACGATCAGGTCGGGAAGGACACCATCCTCATTTAGGATCCTCTGCAGCCTGCGAGAGATTACCTCGTGCATCATTCCCGGATCGTTGATGCCTTCATAACCTCGAATATTATATTTTCTGTATCCTTGCTTGAAGGGTTTTCCCTCGACGAACATGACACCGCTTGCTACAGGAAAAGATCCTTGGAAGTGAGAGATATCGTAGCATTCGATAATATGGGGAGGTTCAGGCAAACGGAACATCTCTTGGATCTCTTTCAAGGCTACCGTTTGGTCCCTGTAGTGGGTCGCAAGAAGTCTTTCCGTAAGACTCAGTTCCGCGTTCTTCTCTGCGATCTTTAAGAGAGATTTCTTCTCTCCCGCCTTAGGAAAGCGAAGCTTTGGACGAAAGCCGGTCTTCTCCTGTAGAAAGTCGAGGACCGCCTCTCCTTCTTCTTTCAAGCCAAAGGAAACTACGATACTTGCCGGGATCCAACCGGCTCCCAGATAATAATCCCGGAAGAAGGAAGAAAGGATCTCCTCTTCCGTAGAGTTTTGGACCCCTTGCAATGGAAAAGACTTCTTATTGTCGAGTCGACCGCCTCGGACCTCCATGAGGACCACCTGTCCTTCATCTTCTTTTCTGGCAAAAGCGATCACATCCTCATCGCCTCCATCCATGCTGACTACAGTTTGCTTTTGGCGGAATAACTGTAGTCTTCCCAGCATATCCCGATAGCGTGCGGCATTCTCGAATTCCAGCTTGGTGGAATAGTCGTCCATTCTCTTGGTAAGTTCGTTCGCGAGGACCTCTTTCTTTCCCTCTAAGAACTGAATGATCTGGTTGACTACGACTGCGTATTCTTCTTTGGAAACGGTGCCTTGGCAGGGTCCAAGACATCTTCCCATTTGGAAATTCAAACAAGGTCTTCTAGGTTTAGGAAGAGGGAGAACCTGTTTCGTCTTACGTATCGGGAAGATCCTATGGATCACATCCAATACTTCTCTGGTCGTCTTTACATCCGTATAAGGACCAAAGTATCTATCACCGTTGTCCTTGATCTTCCTTGTGACAAATACCATAGGGAAAGGCTCGGAAAGGGAAACGCAAAGATAAGGATATTTCTTATCGTCCTTCAGACGTACATTGTATCTGGGATTATGCTTCTTGATCAGAGTGGCTTCTAAGATCAGAGCTTCCTTTTCTGTGGAGGTGGCAATCCAGTCCAGATCATAGATCTCTCTCTGCAAGAAACGGGTCTTGATATCGGATTGTTTTTCCTTTAGATAATTGCGGATCCTCTTGTCTAGGTTCTTGGCTTTGCCTACATAGATGACCTCTCCTTCGAAATTCTTCCAAAGGTAGCATCCGGGAGAACCAGTTAGGTTCTTCAGCTTCTCGACGATCAGACTATGATTGAAAACTTCAGGCATCCGTAGATAATGTCCCGCTTTTACAAGAAAATGCTATTCCGGAGAGTCCGTCCAATCTTCTCCGTATTCTTCTTTCCAGTCGTTCTCGGGAACGAACTCTCTTTTTAGACCGGAAGAAGCCTTGGCCCTAGCTTTTCTTTTTGCCTTTCTGGCCTTGTCCGCCTTTGCCTTTCTAAGTTTCGCATGCTCGGGATCCTCTATTTTAGAAAGAGCCCTCGCTTCTTCTTCAAATTTTTCGCAGAGTAAGATCCTTGCCTTGTATCGGTTTAATCCTTGGGTACGATGGATGGAACATTTGATCTCGGTCCCAGTAGGTTTATGGAAGAGCCGAACTGCGGTAGATACCTTGTTCACATTCTGTCCCCCCTTTCCCCCGCTTCGAACGAAAGTCTCTTCTAGATCGGACTCCTTGATGCCTAGACCTTCTAGTCTTGCAAGCAAGGCAGCCTCCTTTTCGAGGGAAACGGGAAAGCGAGAGGCCATTTATCTTTTGAGGATCTCTTCCGTATCAAACTGAGTGAAATACGGGAACGGTTTCCCGGAATCGTCCAGACAAACATAGGTGATCTTACAATCTATGATCTCGCGGACTTCTTTCTTCTTTTGGCTCTTCGCAATGGCAGCACAACGGAGAGTGATGGAACTCTTTCCGATCTTCTCTATTTTGGAAAAGATCTGTATGATCTCGCCGAGTAGTCCCGGGCTTTTAAAGACCACATCGTCCATACTCACTGTGACTAGATTCGAATAACCGATCTTCTCCATAACGAACATGGCACAGCCCTCATCGATCCAAGCAAGCATCTGTCCTCCGAAAAGGAATCCGTGCTGGTTCAGATCTCGGGACATGACTATATGTTGGGTGCTCAGGCCCATTCCCTGTATTTTAGAATCTAAGAATACTTCTACACTCATTCTACTCTCCCATTTTCAAGACCAAGGAAGAAGGACATTCTTTCCGCAAGATACATGTCTCGCAGAAGGTTCTATGAGCCTTGCAATACTTTCTTCCTAAAAAGATAAAATATAAAGACAGATCCATCCAGTATTCCGGTTGGATATTCTTCATCAGATCCTTCTCCACCTTGACCGGATCCGATTGGGTGGTTAAACCCAATTTTTTAGAGATACGCTTTACATGGGTATCCACCACGAATCCTTCCGAAATATGATGGATCTCATTCAATACAACGTTAGCTGTCTTTCTTCCGATTCCCGGAAGCTTAGTTAGTTCCGCGATCGTCTTAGGCAATTTCCCATCATAATCCTTTAATAGAGTATTTGCGAAGCCGGAAACCGACTTGGCTTTGTTTTTATAAAAACCTGTAGAGTAAATGATCTTCTCTATTTTCTTTAAAGGAGCTGCGGCTAAGGATTCCAGGGTAGGAAATTCGGCAAAAAGAAGAGGACTGACCTGATTAACCCTCTCATCCGTGCATTGCGCGGAAAGGATCACAGAGATCGCAAATTGATAGTCTTGGGAATATTGAAGAGGAGAATTTACATCCCCGAATTCCTTCCTTAATAGGAAGTAAACTCGGGATACGTATTCAGGGGTTACGGAAAACTTAGGCTTGGACTGCCTTTTTTTGGATTCCGACGTATTTTTTAGGGGCAAGGGCTTGTAGAGATCCTGCGTTATCTTTGATCGCTGCTTTGATTCCTTTCTTTTTCAAGGTTCTTAGAGCACGAGTAGAGATACGAACAGTGACCCAGCGGTTCTCATCTTCCAAGAAGATACGCTTTTTGATCAGGTTGATTTTCCAGGTTCTACGGGTTTTCAGGTGAGAGTGGGAAACATTGTTTCCTGCAATCGTTCCTTTCCCTGTGACGACACATTTTCTGGCCATATTGCGACCATAATTTTCTGCCGAAACAAGCTGTCAAGGAAACCAAAAAGATTCGGGAAAAAACCTCCTATTTTGTCTCCCTCTTCCCGTAACTATACTTTAATCCGCCTCTAGGGGAACCTTCTTCTTAAGAACTTCGAGTACTTCGGAAGGAGAATCGCAATATGTGATCAGGTCCAGATCTAACGGATCTATGAGTCCGTAATCCTTCATTGCATCCAGTTGAAAAATGGAATTCCAGAACTTACTTCCATACAGGATGACAGGGATCTTCAAGTTATTGCGTCCTGTCTGAATAAGGGTCAGGGTCTCGAACAACTCATCCACAGTTCCGAATCCTCCCGGAAAGGCCACTACTCCCTTGGAGAGTCTGAGAAACCAAAGCTTTCGCATGAAGAAATAATGAAATTCAACGCTGATATTTGGATCCACATACGGATTCACCGTTTGCTCGAACGGAAGCCGGATATTTAAGCCAAGGCTAGGTCCTCCGGCTTCTCTCGCGCCACGGTTGGCGGCCTCCATGATCCCTGGACCTCCTCCCGTACAAACCGCCATTCTATGATATTCCTTGGAGATCTCCTTTCCCCAATTCGTGATCAACTTAGCGGTTTCATAGGCTTCCACATAGTAAGAAGATAATTCCTTTCTTTTTTGGAAGAATGCCTCCGCCTTTTCAGTGCGTTCTTCATTCTCCATTGCATTACATTCATCCGGACTCAGGATCCGAGCCGAGCCAAAGATACAGATCGTATCTTTGACCTTTCCGTCCCTAAATATGGATTGGGGATAGTCTATTTCGGCGAGCACTCTCAAATGGAATGCGTCCACCGATCTTAAAAACTCCTCATGTTCTAACGAAGTTCTTCCCATGTTCTTTCCTTGTTTTGAGGGAAGTTAGGCTTGCCTTTCCTAACTCTGTCTGTATCCTTTCCAAGAATGATCGGACCGAGAAGTTTAAAAGAAAAAATTCTGTCGGTCTTTTCTTCTTTTCGTTTTCATTCTTCCGTTAAATGGGAAGCGGAAAAGATCCGACTCCAAAAACGACTCGATCCTTACGTTACCAATCGGATCCAAACCGAGAATATTCGGGATCTTGGCTCGGACGGAACTTCCGCCTCCCAGGATTGGGTCGAAAACCTGCCTCCCTTTTCCTATTCAGAATCTGAGACAGAAGAGATCTTTCCGAATGCGAAACGAAAAGTACAAAGGATCCGAAAGCACAAGGTTTCCCTCTGGTCCCTCTTCTTCTTTTTGCCCTGGAAAAAGAAATTGGCTCATGCGGATCCGAACGTTCGGGCATTTCATCCGGGAGAGGATCTGTTCCTTCCTGAGGAACCTTCCCAAAAAGGAAGAAGGAAACGAAATTTTCAATTTAGGACGGAGCCGTATTTCTGGGAGGCGTGGTTTCCTCAAATCAGTAATCTCACTCTTTCCCCTTTTCTTATTTGGGAGACAAGCGTTCCCTCCGATCTTTTCCAAGACTGCATCTCCGAATCCGTATTACCCGTAGGTGAACCAGGAAAATGGAAGGTCCGCATCCAATCGATGAGGGTGTTAAGTCATCAATTAGGAAGGATCTACGAAGATATGTATCCGAGTCCAAACCGGGTCTATCGAACCGAAGTTTGGGTATACGGTCACAGAAAAGAAGAAGAGATCGATCCGGAGAATCCTCTGTTGTTTCCCTTGGGAGTTTGGATCTCCCCTGAATTCCTCCAAGAAGAAGGGCCCAGACTCAGATGTGGACTTCCCTTTCGTTCCGGAGAAACCGACTGGAAGATAGAAGGAGAAAGGTTAAGTATTCGCATCCGAGGGAAGGAATGGAATTGGGAACCTGCCAAAGAGAATTCCCAATTTCTACAAGCTTTAGAAAGTCCGCATGTGTTTCTAGGAAAATCCTATTATACTTTGCAATCCACTCACTTCGCCCAGGACAGGCAGATCGCTTACTTGTTCAAGAGGGCCATTATCTCGGATCCGATCTTACTCCAACGTTCTAGACCCAAAGAAAAACGTTCCGGAGTCTCTCCGAAGCCGACTCGAATATAACCTTCTACTTCGAAGTCATCCGAAGGAAGAACGAATACTCCCGCTTTTTCGTAGAGAATGTCCGCAAACTTTCTCGCGTCCAAGCCTTCTTGCAGTTTAGGAAATCCGACGACCCCACCTTTTGGTGCATGGAAAAAAGAGATCCCAGGAAGACTTCTCCAAGTACTCTCAAAAAGAGCTATATTCCTCTCTAGATTCTTCTTTATTTGAGCCTGGAGTATTTTCCGTTTCTTTAATAGTTCTAAGGTTAAAAACTCCGAGATTGGTGAGACAGTGTGAGTGAGATAGTCCTTCATGCTTCTTGCTTGCAAAAGAAAATCCTTAGGTCCAACTAACCAGCCGATCCGGAGTCCCATGACGCCGAAGCATTTCGTGATAGAACCAGTAGCGATCGATCTCTCAGAAACCCCGAAACCGCTCCAACCCAGATCTTCTTCTTCCGAAAGAAAACGATAATGCTCGTCGAATAGGATCCAACTGCGGAAATTCCGCCGTTGGGAAAGAATAGAGGTCCGATCTGATGCTTCTGCGATCATCCCTGTAGGATTGTGAGGATGATTGCAAATGATTAACTGAGGATTATTTGCAAATAGAGATCGTATATTTTCATTTCCGAACCCAGGACTTCCCGAAAGAAGTCTAGGCAACAGATCCACTTTTTGGATCCTGGCTCCGATCGATCTAGGAACCTCATACAATGCTTGGAAAGAAGGCCAGAACAGAGAGATGATGTCTTCTGCTTTCAGTAAACTATGAAATGCAATGAATAGAGCCTCTCCCGTTCCTGTTGTGATCAGAACTTCTTCCGGAGAAACATTCGGATAGAGAGAGGCAATCTCTTCTCTCAGATCCATTCTACCTGAATTGGGAGAATCTGCTAGAGATAGTTTTCCAAGTTCTCTTAGATCCAGGTCCAGAGAATCGGCAAGTTCTGCAAGAGTCAGATTTCGGATCCCGCTTTCTCCCAGATTACAAGGAGCGAGGGTCCTAAACCTCTCTAGTCTATCTTCTATAAAAAACTCTCTTAGGCTCACACCAAAGAGTCAGACTTCTTCCGATCAAGAAAGAAGCAAGGCGAAAGCGCCGAAAAAAGAAAGTAAGAACAGACCGAGTAGCACATAGGAGATCCAACTTAAGAAATATCGTAGGTCCTTCAAAGCATATAGGAACTGCTCCGGATCCCGATCGTCCAAGGCCAAGGACTTACGAAAGGAGATAGAGGCCCCATATCCTAGGATCCCCAAAATAAAGAACAAGAGTGCAGAGAGGGAGAAAAGGAGGATCTTCCCCGGATTCTCTCTAAAAAACGCTCCGAAGGCGAGAAGCCCAGAAAGTAAAAAGAGAAGAAAGGAAATATTTCTCAAAACGGCTCGAAGAGAGTCCAGTTCTCTATGTTGTTCGCGAGAAAGTTCGTTAGATTCCATACTTCTAGAATCGGCGAAAAAACGTCTTGAACCAGGAAGAACTAGAATTTTTATTCCAAGTAAGGGCGAACTAGAGAAACATATGGCTACAGAATCCAAATTAATCGAATCCTGGACTAAGGCCCCTTTCCCTCCGAAGGTGCAAGAAGAAGCGAAGTCCATCCTTGGCCGTTTTCAAAAGGGAGAAGTCTCCGGTTTGGAGATCGAGGCCTATACCGTTCCCTTAGAATTCGGGACCGGAGGAATGAGGGGAAGGATCGGAAATGGCATCGGTAGAATGAATGAATTCACCGTTGGCAAAGCTGCCTTAGGCTTTTCTCGGTATTTGGTAAAGAAATCCAAGAAACCCATCCTAGTCATTGCTTATGATTCCAGAAGAAGGTCCAAAGAATTTGCAGAGGTCACTGCGGGTGTTGCGGCGGCCCATGGGATCAAGGTCATCTTATTTTCAGAAGTAGCGCCCACTCCTCTACTCTCTTATGCAGTTCGTTATTATAAGGCAACCGGAGGAGTGGTCCTTACCGCTTCTCATAATCCTCCCGAGTACAATGGGTTCAAAGCCTATCTTGCAAAAGGAGAACAGCTTGCTCCTCCGGACGACAAGAAGATCATTTCACTCATCGAAAAGATCCAAGACTGGAATGAGATCCAATTCCTTTCTCCCAAGGAAGCGGCTTACAAAAAGCTAGTCGCAAAAGCGGGAGCCGATTGCTTTGCAAGTTATCTCAAGGATCTGAAGAAATCCGGGATCGTATCCGCCAAGGTTACAGCAAAAGAAAGATCCCAAATTCGTTTGGTATATTCCCCTCTACACGGTACAGGCGGATACTATATGAAGAAATTATTAAATGATTTCGGATATAAGAACGTAACACTCGTGCCGGAGCAAAAAGATCCGGACGGAGAATTCCCAACCGTAAAATTCCCGAATCCGGAAGAGCCAGAAGCCCTCGCTCTCAGCCAAAAGCTTTCCGAAAAGATCGGAGCGGACGCATTTATAGCCACCGATCCGGATGCGGACAGACTCGGAATTGGGGTAAAGAACAAGGAAGGTGGATACACTCTTCTGAACGGGAACCAGATCGGTTCCATTCTGGCAGCATATTTGGCTGAGAAGGTCTCAGCCAAACCTAAGAAGGGAAAAAAACCTGTATTAGTAAAGACAGTGGTCACCACGGATCTGCAAGCCGAGATCGCAAAGAAGAATAAACTGGCACTCAAGAATGTTCTGACCGGATTCAAGTTCATCGCAGAGGTAATGGGAAAACTCGACAAGAGTAAGACCCAGTATTTCCTATTCGGCGGGGAAGAATCCTATGGATACCTTCCTGTAAACTTCGTGAGAGATAAGGATAGCCTTTCTTCCGCGCTTCTACTCGTAGAAGTATTGGCGGAGAAAAAGGATCTTGTTTCGTATATGAACGAGATCTATCTGAAATATGGTCTCTACCAAGAAGGACTCAAGTCATTGACCCTAGAAGGTCTCGCAGGCAAGAAGAAGATCCAAGACTCCCTGCAATCCCTAAGAGAGAACGATCTGATAGGAAAGACATTAGGAAAACGAAAAGTCATCGGATTCTTGGATTTCAAGAGTAAGACCGTAAAAGGAAGCGCATCCAAATCCGCATTCTCCGGTCTTCCTGCTTCCGATGTGATCCAGCTGGAATTAGAAGGCTCTGCGAAACTTACCATTCGTCCCTCCGGGACGGAACCTAAGATCAAGATCTATTCTTCTTTCAAGAGTGGGAAATCTCCCAAGAAAGAATCGGAAATTCCAGAACTCACAAAAGAGTTATTAGAGGAATTGAAGGAAACAGAAACATTATTTTTACAATTGGCAGGTCTAAAATGAACGATACAGCTAGCGAATTCCAAGCAACCAAAGAACTTACAGACAAATACCTTTTAGATCTGTTCAATCGATATCCCGTGGCCTTCCGCTACGGAGTGAACGAATTACTATTCGATCAGAACAATAAGCAATACATCGATTTTCTATGCGGAGTTGCGGTAACCAATCTAGGTCATAGCGATCCGGATATTATTGAGGCCATCCGCACACAGATCGATAAACTCATGCATACTTCCAATTGGTTCTATTCGGAAGAAGCATCCAAACTTGCAGAACTTCTCATCCTGAATACATTTCCGGGAAAGGTATTCCTATGCAATTCCGGAACGGAGGCAACCGAGGCTGCATTCAAACTAGCAAGGGCGTATGCGGAACAAAAACAGATCCATGATCCGGTCATCCTCTCCTTGCACAAAAGCTTTCATGGAAGGTCGGTATCCGGGATCAGTTTGACCGGTCAAAAGAAATTGCATACAGGTTTCGGAAAGCTTCTAGACGGGATCGAATTCGTAACGGCAAACGACGAAGAAGAACTAGTCGCCGCATTCGAAAGATTTGCAGGAAGAGTGGTTGCATTTGTTGCGGAGCCTATCTTAGGAGAGAGCGGGATCATTCCGTTGACTCACGGCTACATGAACCTTGCAAGAGAGTTAACTCTAGAGAACGAAGCACTCCTTATTCTAGACGAGATACAAACAGGCTTCGGCAGAACAGGAACCATGTTCGCATTCGAAACATTTGGATTTTCTCCGGACGTGATGATGCTTGCGAAGGGTCTTGGGTCCGGATTTCCGATCGGAGCACTTATCATCGCCGAAAAATACCAAAGCGTTCTCGCAAAAGGAACTCATGGAACTACCTTCGGAGGAAATCATCTAGGAGCGGCAATCGCGTATGAAACCATTCGTATTATTCAGACGAGAGACGTTCTAGCGAATGTAAACTCCTGCTCCGAAATCGCATTCAGCCGTCTGCATCAGATCAAGGACAAACTAAAGATCGTAAAAGAGATCAGAGGAAAAGGACTGCATATAGGTGTGGAACTTAGCATTCCTTCTCGCCCCGTAGCCGAGCTTTGCCTAGAAAAAGGTCTGATCGTAAACGCAACTGGAGATACCGTCATTCGTATCATGCCTGCACTTACGATCTCCACTCAGTATTTAAACGAAGGACTGGATATCTTGGAATCCGTCCTAACCCATTTTCAAAACCAATAGAAAAACAAAGGAATCAACTCTATGAAAAAAGTAGCCGTATTAGCGGGAGACGGGATCGGACCGGAAGTCATGAAGGTGGCTTTATCCGTTCTTAAAAAAGCCCTCGGCTCAAAGGTCTCCGAGTTCCAATTTACGGAAAGCTTCGTAGGCGGGATCGCGATAGACAAAACAGGAGGACCGCTCCCTCCGGAAACACTCAAACTTTGCGAAGAATCGGATGCCATTCTATTCGGAAGTGTGGGAGGTCCTAAATGGGAATCCCTTCCTCCGGAAAAGCAACCCGAAAGAGGAGCCCTTCTTCCTTTAAGAAAACATTTCGATCTATTTGCGAATCTACGTCCTGCGATCATTTATCCGGAGCTTAGAAACGCTTCCCCTATCAAGGGAGAGATCATAGGAGAAGGATTAGATATTCTTATCCTGAGAGAACTAACCTCTGGGATCTATTTCGGTCAGCCAAAAGGCAGAGAGGGAAACGGCGCAGAAGAATTCGCATTCGATACCATGAGATATTCCCGCAGAGAGATAGAAAGAGCGGCAAGAGTAGCCTTCGAAGCGGCAAGAAAAAGAAACAATAAGGTCACAAGTATAGATAAGGCGAACGTATTAACCACTTCCGTTTTTTGGAAAGAAGTGGTGATCGATCTGCACAAACGTGAATTTTCCGACGTCCAATTATCCCATCTATATGTGGATAATGCTGCAATGCAATTGATCGTGAATCCGAAACAATTCGATGTGATCCTTTGTGAAAACATGTTCGGAGATATTCTTTCCGACGAAGCATCCATTATCACGGGTTCCATAGGAATGCTTCCTTCTGCGTCCCTTTCCGAATCCGGTTTCGGTCTGTATGAGCCTTCCGGCGGTTCCGCTCCCGACATCGCAGGAAAAGGGATAGCAAATCCGATCGCTCAGATCCTAAGTGCTGCGCTCATGCTACGTTATTCTTTCTCTATGGAAGAAGAAGCAGTCAAAATAGAAAGCGCAGTTAGAAAAGTGATTTCCGAAGGGAAACGGACCAGGGACATCGCCGAGAAAGGTGCTCAAATTTTGGGAACCGAAGAAATCGGAATAGAAATAGAAAAGGTTTTGTAAATTTCTTGAATAAACGGGGATGGTGACTAGATGAAAGGCGGAGTAGCTCCTTCCGGAAGACCGTATCAGGTAATCATTGCGGAAAATTCCAAATTCCAAGCCAAGCAATTGGCGCAGATCTTGGAATCCGAAGGTTACGAAGTAGTCGGATTTGCCGAAACTGGTAAAGAACTTCTGAACATGTATAAGGACAATCGCAAGGTAGATCTGATTACCTTGGATCTTCATCTTCCTGTCCTAGACGGATTTGCTGCATTCTATGAAATGAAGGATATGGGAGTTCTTCCAAGAGTGATCGTGATCACTGACGAGAACACTCCTGCAGTGATCAAGAACCTGACCGACGGTGGAGTCATGGATTATATCGTGAAGCCCATCAAACGAGAGAAGGTTTTAGAAAAAGCAAACGCTACCGTTCGCAAGGCAATTAAGGTATAAAACTCTTTGAGGTTGGGGTAGATATTACTCCAGCCAAATGCAATTCAGGTTTCGATTCGTATCCCCTCTTCTATGACTGAAGTAACCCGAATTCGCATTCATTGTACAAACCCCCGCCGTTTCCAAAAAAGGCTGTACTCCCAAACTTTTGATCCTATGGGTCAGAAATATTTTTTGTTCCAATAAGAACTTTCCGGGCTCGGTCGCCAGCTTCAGAGAATTAGGGACTTCTTTTCTAAAGAGAGAAGCAACATCTTCCCCTACTTCATAATTTTTTCCTGTGGCATACGGTCCCAAATAGAAATGCACGAGTTCCAGATCAATCCCATACTTTTTCTGTACGACGCCCAAGGTCTTTTCAGTAATCCCGGCAAGAGTCCCCTTCCACCCGGAATGAATGACCCCAACCACTGCCGGTCTTCCTGTCCAAAAGAAAATAGGAAGGCAATCTGCAGTCTTTACGACTAGGATCTTTTTGGGCTGGGTCGTGAATAAAGCATCTCCCGTAGGAACTCCGTCGGCAGTCCCCTCCGCTTCGATCACAGTAGTCCCATGTTCCTGGCCGATGAGAAAGATCTCACTTCCTGGGATTTGGGTCGCCTGAGAGACCTTGGATCGGATATATTCTGGATCCGTGGAATCACCTGAGATTTCTCGACTCCCTAAAACCAGGAGCCGGAGGCTTCTTTTATCTTCTAGAAAAAAGCGATGGGTGATCATACTTGACTTGAGGAAGTCCTGGTCTTGTATAGAAAATAGAACTGCATGTCCCAACTCCCGAAAGTAAAAATCTGCGGATTACGCCAAGTAGACGATCTCAAAGTTAGCATAGAAGAAGGAGCCGATCTCATCGGTCTCAACTTCGTGTCTTCCAGCCCCAGACTAGTCTCCCCGAAAGAAGCGGAAATTCTGGTAACTTACTTATATACATCGGTTCCGTCTTTTTTGCGACCTAAAATCGTATTCCTATTTTATAAATCGTCCGGTTCCTTCATAGAATCCATATTAAAAAATCTAGAGTACGATTATGTTCAATACGTTAGCGATGATTGTTTGGCGCCCGGAAATACTTCTCCATTGTACCAAGAGAGAGACGCCAGGATCATTTCTTATAGAGTAAAGGGTCCCGTAAGTGATGATTCCCTTTCTTTTTTAGATTCGAATTTATTAATACTAGATAGCTTTAATCCTGCGGCGGGAGGAGGAACCGGCGAACGCTTTCCTTGGGAATATGTAAGCGAGGTCAAACGTCCCTACTTGCTTGCAGGAGGCCTCAATCCTGAGAACGTTTCCGAGGCTCTAGCGCAGACGGGAGCGTACGGAGTTGACGTAGCAAGCGGAGTGGAATCTTCTCCTGGGGTCAAGGACCCAAATCTTATTCGGAAATTCATTCAAAATGCCAAAAGAAGCGCAAACAACGGAAAATAATACCCCGGATCTAACAGAGGCCTTGGATACTCCCATGATGCGTCAGTATCTGGAGATCAAGGCCAAGTTTCCGGATTCCATTCTATTCTTTCGGATGGGTGACTTTTACGAGATGTTCTTAGAAGACGCTAAGATCGCTTCTTCTATTCTGGACATTGCACTTACCAAGCGCCAGAACTCCGTGCCCATGTGCGGCATTCCATTTCATAGCAAGGACGGATATATCTCCAAACTTCTTTCTGCAGGAAAAAAGATAGCGGTTTGCGAACAGTCCAGACCGGAAGACGGAAATACGAAACTCATGACTAGAGATGTTGTGAGGATCATCACTCCCGGAACAGTGATCGAAGAACACTTACTCTCCGGCTTTCAGAACAATTATCTCTGTGCGATCGTTCCTAAGGCCGCTCTTATCTTCGTGGGAATGGCGGACGTTTCCACAGGAGAGGCTCTTCATTTCGCGGTTCCCATCTCCAAAACGGAGGTATTGGAAAGTGAATTAGTAAAATTTAGACCAAGCGAGATCTGCGTCTTTTCCAAGGACCTGGAAAAGATCCGTTCTTGGCAGAATTTCGGTGAGCGACCCCTTACCGTTCTAGACGAGGCCAAGCTGAATACGGATCAGGCAAAGGATCCCTTCCAGATCGTAACGAAATGTCTGGAATATTATATTAGAGAGAATTATAGGGACGGAACCCTAACACTTCGAGAACCTCGCATCTTGCAGACAGGTTCTTATTTAGAGATGGACAGAGAGACCATTCTAAATCTGGAACTGATCGAGAACGAGAAAGACGATAAGGGTCATACTCTATTCTCTGTTTTGAATTTCTGTAGTACCGCCAAAGGCAAACGAGTACTCAAACAAAGGATCCTATTTCCGGAAACCGATCCTGCGATCTTAAGATCCAGATGGGAAAAGCAAGATATTATCAAGAAGATCCCTCTTGTCCAATTAACCCAAGTGCTTCGGGACCTAGGAGATCTGGAAAGGATCCTGGGAAGATTCAGAGGGAATAAACCTTATCCGAGAGACTTCAAAACCATCCTCTCTTCTATAGAGACCTTGGATTCCCTGCAGTCTACACTTTCCCCATTAGGATATCCGATTACTAAACCAGAAAAACTGGATTCTCTAAAAGATTATATTGAAAGCAGGATCCATACGGACGAACTGCCTGTAATCCTCGGAAATGGAAAATTTTTGAAGGATGGGTTCGATCCTTCTTTGGATAAGGCAAGAGAAGCTGGCACCAAGGGAACAGATTGGATCTTGGAATTAGAAACGGAAGAGAAGAAGAAAACAGGACTCTCTACTCTCAAGATCAAATACAACAAGATCGTAGGTTATTTCATAGAGATCTCCCGAGTCCAAGCAGAACAAGCCCCTAAAGAATATCTTAAAAAACAAACCCTGGTTACTTCCGAAAGATTCACTACGAGTCGCTTAGAAGAGATCGAAAGAACCATCTTAGAAGCGGACGAGATCATCCAAAAAGTGGAACGGATCGAATTCGAGAAGATGGTCCAAACAGTTTTGGAATATTCTTCGGAACTGCTTTTGGTCTCAGAAGAATTCGGCGACCTAGACTTTCAGATCTCTCTATTGAAGGCAGAAGAGAACTTCGGCTGGATCCGAGCAGAGCTCAGCGATGATTCCTCTTTAGAAATGAGGTCTTCTCGTCATCCCGTCGTAGAAGCGAGTCTTCCGGTAGGAGCCAAGTTCACTCCCAATGATGTGACCTTGGACAGTCAGGAAAATGCAGTGGCCATCCTCACTGGACCGAATATGGCGGGTAAGTCCACGTTCATGAGACAGATCGCTTTAAACCAGATCCTTTTCCAGATCGGAGCGAGTGTAGCCGCCGAGAAAGCAAGACTTCCTATTTTGGATCGACTGTTCACAAGGATCGGTGCAGGAGATAATCTGAACGCGGGAGAATCCACCTTCTATGTGGAAATGAAAGAGACCGCGAATATACTCAAGAATTGCACTCCTCAGTCCCTTCTTCTTTTTGATGAAGTGGGAAGAGGGACATCCACATACGACGGAATGAGTATAGCCTGGGCCATCTTGGAGTGCCTTTCCGAAATGCATCCAAGGCCAAAGACAGTCTTTGCAACTCACTATCATGAATTGACGGAGCTCTCTCGCCTTCCTGGAGTATGGAATATCCATATGGAAACAGTGGAGAAGGATGATAAGGTCATTTTCCTCCGAAGAGTGAAACCGGGTAAGGCAAAGAAATCCTTCGGGATTTATGTGGCGCAGCTCGCCGGAGTTCCTGATTCTGTAGTAAAGCGCGCCTCCGAGATCCTAGTAGACATGGAATCCAGAAAGAAGGAGATCCGCATCCAAACTAGGGAACCTTCCCTTTTCCAAGATCTTCCTGCTCCGGGTTCGGAAGGTCAATTCTGGCAGGACTTTAAGAAAGAGATCGCAGATCTTCCGATCGAGTCCATGACCCCACTGGAAGCTTTACGTTTATTGGATGATTGGAAGAAGAGGATTTCTGCCAGAGGGAACTGAAACGCTTTTGTTCCTGCGAATCGCTTCATTCGAAGGAAAGTAAAAAGACCAATCAGGTTTTGGGATTCGTGGTCCACACAGTGATTACAACTATCTAAAGAAAGCGATCTCAATCGAATAAATAAAGTAATACGTCCATAGGAGCGAAATCGATCCAATTGCTGATCTTGGACTTCAGTCCCTCTTTTGCGTGAAAGCCAATCCCAAGGCCAGCCTCTTCTAACATAAGCTGATCGTTTGCGCCGTCACCGACTGCAACAATATTCGATTTTGGGATCTTGAATTCGGACCCTAATTCCAGAAGAGAATCCCTCTTCACATTCTTATCGACCACTCTTCCGGAAACAGTGCCGACGAGCTTCCCGTCTTTTCGATCCAGATAGTTAGCTCGGATCTCATCGATTCCATATTTAGATTTAAATTTCTCTAATATATCCGTAAAGCCGCCGCTAAACACAGCAGTCTTGGAATTCCTTTCCTTTAGGCCTATAAGTAATTCGGGCACTCCATGATTTACTCTGATCTTGGAATACAGATCGTCGAAAACGCTCAAAGGGAGATCTTTCAAATAGGTGCAACGTTTTCGCAGAGCCTCTATAAAATTCAGATTCCCTTCCATTGCCTCTTTTGTGACGGATGCCACCTCATCGTAGACTCCTGCGAATCGAGCAAGCTCGTCTATGACTTCCTCTTGGATCAGAGTAGAATCCATATCGAAGCAGAATAGAGTGCGTCCTTGGAGAAACTGGGGGATCTGTATCAGGTCTATCTGTCCTGATTTATGCAGCTCTTGTCTGAGATCGACCAACTCCTCTCTAGAAAGAGAGAGATCTGTTCTCCAAACATCGCATACATACTCTTGGGAGACTTGCTTCCTTCTTTCTAAAAGGACAGGCTGCTTCCTTTGATGGGAAAGTTGATTGGATAGATTTTCGGGATCCGAATCGTTTTTAGGTCTGAAGAATAAGATCACTAGGATTATCGAACGATGGATTTCATTTTACGAAGCCAGATAATATAGGCGTCCCTATTGATATGGATCGGGTCCTTTTTGCCGTTATAAGAAAGAGCCAATTCCTCTCGAATGAAAGGGATCTCTTTTTGTCTGAACTCTGGCCAGATATCCAAGAACTGAACGTTTTGGTTCTCGTTTGCGATCCGCAAAAGCCATGCGTTTACGATCGGAGAAATAGAATTCACATTTCGACTTAGGACCGGAGGGATTCCCAGGATCAAGATCTTGGTATTCGGAAGCCCTTTCCGGATCTTTTGGATCAACTTTCTATGGATCCCTTCAATATAGTCCAAGCATTTTCCGTCTCGGATATCGTTTCCGCCGATCTCTAGAATAACTGTGGAAGGTTTTAGATTGAGTACGGTCGTATCGAGGCGGTCCAGGAGTAGTTCCGTCATATCTCCCGCGATCCCACGGTTCACGGCACCAGGAAAATTCGCCTGAGTCAGATCCGCAGGAATACCTGCAATCAGGCTATTTCCAACGAAGACTATATTCGCTTTTTTTAATTTTTCGTTCTCTTTAGTATATGCGAGAACCGCTGCCAGATACAATTTTTGGTAGGCTTCCCATTCTTCTGAATCTCGAATACCTACCTTATCCACACATTTGAAAGCCGGGTTATAATAGTCGTATACTGTCCTGGGTTGAAAAACAGAACAAGATATTAGGGAAAGAAGAAAAAAACAAATCCCTAACGCTTTCATTTGATCTTTAGTCCCTTTAAGATTCTTAGTTCTCAGATTCTTTCATATGGAATCTTTTATGCCAGTCGGCAATCTGAGCCTGTAAGTATTCCTCAGTGTCGCAAATTCTAAATTCAATTGGGTTATTGGAAACTGTATCGATCAATTTGGCTTCAATATAGCCATTTTTTAGTTTATTGATCTCTATTTTGTATTTCATCCGACAATCTCCGATATATCCAGGATTTTCATCCCTACTAGAGTTTCAATCCAAACGCTACCTTAGGATCGGAAAACCCTAGAAACGTAAACTCCCGTCGTGTAAGAAACGCTAAACGATATCGATTCGCAACCCAAAACTAATTCTTAGATTTTTTATATTTATAGAGGCCTGGAAAATTCTCGGGAGCATAGGGATGATCTTTTCCCAGGGCAGATTCCCAATCGATTTCCTCTCCCAGTCCGGAAGAAAATTCAGGATAGAATCCTGCATCCAATATAGTTCGAATTGTTTCCGCAGCATCCGAACCTTTCACGTTCAAGTATCCGCTCGCAAACAAGGAATTGGCGGCATACAATGCCATGCCTTGTAGCCCTCTCAAATGGCCCTCTCTCCCTGCAGCGATCCTTACTTCAGAATCAGGATTCACCAGACGGAATGCGATCAGGGTTCTTAAACAAAATTCGGGGCTTAAGGCTTGAGGATTTTTGATTGCATGCCCAGCGATAGGCAGGAAGAAATTGACCGGAATGGAGATCACTCTCAGATTCTTGATCTCAAAAATTACATCGACTAGATCGTGAAGGGATTCTCCCATTCCTACGATCACTCCGGAACACATTCCCACTCCTGCTTTCATCAAGTGGGTAATGGTCTCCACCCTTTGTTCGTAAGTATGAGTATCGCAGATCTCCGGATAATGTGCCTTGGAAGTGTTTAGGTTATGATTGTATCGGTCCAGACCCGCAGCCCTTAAACGCTCCGCCTTTTCTTGGTCCAAAAGTCCGGCAGAAAGGCATACTTTCAGTCCTAATTCCTTGCTGATCTTTTCGATAGTCAGTGCGAGCTTTTCAGTCGTAGGAGCGTTCGGTCCGGTCCCTGCAGTCACCATACAGAAACGATAGGCTCCATTTTCTTTTGCCTGTACAGCATCCTCGAAGATCTCTTCCGGGCTTTTTATGGAGTATTCTTGGATACCTGAGCTTGCATTCTTTCTTTGTGCACAGTATCCGCAGTCTTCTGGGCAATGCCCATTCTTAATATTATCTAATACGTGAATTCGAACCGTTTTACCGAAGTATTTTTCCCGAACCTTGTACGCCATATCCAGAGCCGTAGTCAGAGGAGTCTCTCCGCTTAGGATAGCATACGCTTCTTCTCTAGTGATTACGCTAGGAACCTCGGATAGGCTTTTCTCTTCCGAGGAGATCGGGGTTTCGAGAGTCGATTTCATTCTGCCGTTATTATTCGCGGCCCTAGGCTCTTTGGCAATCGTTAATTCAGGTAAAAAACAGCCGTTCTTTAATTCGGGACTTTGTAGTAAGCAAGCGCTTCTCGGATCGCCATGAAAACTTTCTGTAAGGAGGCCTTAGAGATATTATAGGGAGGCGTGATATAAATCACATTCCCAAGCGGTCTTAAGACTACTCCCTTATCCAAACAAAGTCTTCTGAATTCCCTTGCAAAAGTATTAATATACCCAGGCTCTTCTTTTCCTGTGTATAGTTCCCCTACTCCTACGGCACCTAACACTCTTACGTTCTTGATCTTGTCCGGAAATTCAGACCTGAGCTTCGCCCAACCTTCTTCCATATAGGATTCGAGGTTCTTTACGTCTCTCAGTCTGTTTTCGTCCTTGAATATTCGCAAAGATGCAAGTGCTGCCGCACATCCGCCCGGATAACCTGTCATGGTATGTCCGTGAAAGAATGCCTTCAAAGGATCGGCGGATACAAATTCTCGATAGATCTCTTCTCTCACTAATGTGGCGGCAAGAGGAAGAGCTCCTGCAGTTAGTCCCTTTGCCAAAGCGATCATATCGGGCTGAATGCCGGCGGACTGGAATGCAAAATTATAACCGGTTCTCCCGAAACCGGTAAATACCTCGTCCAAAAGAAGAAGCACCCCATAACGTTTCGTGATCTCTCTTAACCGAGTAAGTACAGACGGCTTGTGGAAAAGCATTCCTCCTGCACCGGCGATGAGAGGCTCCAAGACCACGGCTACGACCTCTTCGGAATGACCGGAGAGATAGGCTTCTATTTCATCCAAACAATCTTCCATGCAAGAATGAGGGATCTTTCCGACTGGGCATTCATGGCAGGCAGGAGAAGGAAAATGACGGGTCGGGAACAGTAAGGATTGGAAGACCCGATTGAAAACGGATTCTCCGCCCACACTCATGGCCCCTATGGTATCCCCATGGTAGGAGCCGGAGAAGGTTAAGAATGTCTTCTTCTTTTCCAATCCTTGGTTCCTAAAGAATTGCAGCGCGATCTTGAGCATGATCTCTAAGGCGGTGGAACCGTTATCCGAATAGACCACCTTATGGAAATTCCAGCCCGCAAACTCTAGTAGCTCATGCGCTAGCTCCAGAGCGGGGGGATGAGTGAACCCGGCAAGAAGCACATGGTCCAAGATTTGAGCCTGCTCTTGGACAGCGGCCACCATCTGAGGATGGTTGTGACCGTGAATGCTCACCCACCAAGAAGAGATCGCATCAATGTATTCCTTTCCATTCTCATCGTACAAGAATTCTTCCTTCGCAGAAACAATCTTTAAAGGAGGGTCGGAATCTAGCTGGACTGTATAAGGATGCCAAATCAAGGGAAAAGAATATCCGGTAGAATTCTGTCTGGATCGAACTCTTCTACAACCTTATCTAAGAATTCCTGTCTAGACAACTTTCTTTCTTCCAAGAGAAAGGTCCCAAGTAGCCCGATCTCGGCGGCTTCTATGATGGTACGAATATTATCCGAACGTAAAGGATTTTCGGGTCCGATGAAATAAACTCCGAGCAAGCGAATATCCCTCTTTCGGATCGCTTCGATCGACAATAAGGTATGATTGATTGTGCCTAATTCTGTGGAAGCCACAAGTACCAGCGGAAGCTTGGATTGTTCCACGAGATCCATTGTGAAGAAGTAGCGATTGAGAGGCACATAGACTCCTCCTGCTCCTTCTACCAGGATCTTCTCTCCCTTGATGCTGAATAGATGCCTGGACAATTCACCCGTGTCCACAGTCAGGTTTTCCATTTCGGATGCCAGATGAGGAGAAGCAGGAAGTTCGAATGTATAATAATTCTTTAGAAAATGAGATTCGTTCAGACCGGTTAAATTCATAACCTTGACACGATCCGAATCGGACCCGGTCTGGATGGGTTTGAAATATTTCAAGCCTAGGGATTTTGCATACTTGGCCATGACCAAAGAACAAAATAAGGTCTTACCTACATCAGTACCGGTCCCTGAAACGAATACGGACAAATTAATTCTCCTGAATAATGCGGATGAACCGATCCAAGTCATTTTTCTCGACCTTGGCGTTGATCGAGACCCGGATCCTAGATACATCCACCGTAGGCGGACGTATCGCCTTGGCCTGGAAACCTTCTCCAGCTAATTTATCAGCCAGATCCAAGGCATGTGCTTCCGAACCAAGTAATATAGGAACGATCTGAGAAGAAGAATTGCCTGTATCCTTTCCGATCGCTTGCAGAGAAGAACGCAGATGCTCAGCAAGAGCTAGGACCTTCTTTCTTTCCTCATTCATTTCTTGTACGAGTTGCACGGAGGTCAGTCCAGCATGAGCGATCGCAGGCATAGGAGCGGTAGAGAATACGAAGGTCCTTGCAGAATGGAGCAAGTATTTTCTTGCATCCGCAGAAGTAGAGACCATCGCTCCTTCCAGACCCAATGCCTTTCCAAAAGAAGACATCCTAAAATCGATATTCGAAATTTCCGAAGGGACCTGCGCAGAAGAAAGTCCCGCTCCCTTCTCCCCGAAAACTCCTATAGAATGAGCCTCGTCCAGATAGAGGAGACATCCGTATTTTTCCTTCAAGGAAAGAAGAGCGGGAAGATCGCTCGCATCCCCATCCATACTGAAGATAGATTCTGTAACGATCATCTTATTCGCATGACCGGAATACTTTTTAAGCAGATCTTCCAGATGCTCCATATCGCAATGTCTATAATAGATCTTCTTTCCGCCGGAAAGTCTTACCCCATCCATCAAAGAAGCATGGTTCTTCCGATCGCAAAAGATCATATAAGAAGGATCTGCCACGCAGGAAATCGTCCCTACATTCGCGGCATACCCATTCGCGAGAAAAAGAGAAGATTCGGAATGAACCCAATTCGAGAACTCAGATTCAAGTTCTTCGAAAACAGTACGATGTCCTCGGACCAGACGACTTGCAGTAGAACCTGCGCCGTAGAGATCGATCCCTTCTTTTAAAGCTTCTTGTAATTTAAGATTTTGTGATAGGCCCAGGT
This sequence comes from Leptospira langatensis, assembly GCF_004770615.1. Taxonomy (NCBI): domain Bacteria; kingdom Pseudomonadati; phylum Spirochaetota; class Leptospiria; order Leptospirales; family Leptospiraceae; genus Leptospira; species Leptospira langatensis. The sequence continues at coordinate 41,063 of NZ_RQER01000002.1, read as the reverse complement.
AATCGTTGGAACAAAGGTCCAGGCCGGAAGGAGGGTCCAGGGAGCGGACCCTCTTTTGAGATTCTAACCTAGAGAAATAGGCAGGAAGCTCCGAAAAGAAAGGAAGATTCTTTGGTTTCGTTTCCTGCACTTTTCTCAATGGGAATTAGAGCATCCCTTTGACTTCGTCCCTTTCTGCTTTCAGTTCGTCGTGAGTGATATTGAACTTCTCTTTTGCAAAGTCGTTCAATTCCAGACCTTTGATGATCTCTACCTTGTTTCCGTCGGATTTGACTGGGTATCCGAAGATGAGTCCCTTGTCCGCACCATAAGAACCGTCGGAAGTCACCGCAACGCTGAACCAGTCTCCAGTAGGAGTAGGAGTAATGATCTGACGAACAGTATCCACTACACCGTTTGCAGCGGACGCAGCAGAAGAAGCTCCTCTCGCCTTGATGATCTCCGCTCCTCTTTGCTGAACGTTCTTAATGAAATCCCCTTTCAACCAATCATGGTCTTTGACCACATCGGTTGCAGGTTTTCCGCCGATCTTAGCGTTATAGAAGTCAGGATATTGAGTAGAAGAATGGTTTCCCCAGATGGCAACATTGGTTACATCTTTCACCAAAGCACCGCCTTTGATCGCTAATTGGGATTTAGCACGGTTCTCATCTAGTTTAGTCATCGCAAACCAACGATCCGTAGGAACTCCTTTCGCGTTATTCATTGCGATGAGGCAATTTGTATTGCATGGGTTTCCTACAACCAGGACCCTTACGTCGGAAGAAGCGTTCTTCTCGATCGCCTTTCCTTGGTTCACGAAGATCCCTCCGTTGATTTTAAGAAGGTCGCTTCTTTCCATTCCTGCTTTTCTAGGAACGGAACCTACTAGGAGCGCCCAGTTGATATCTTTGAATGCGGTGTCTAAGTCGGCGGAGACTGTAACCTTTTGCAAAAGTGGAAAAGCGCAGTCTTCCAATTCCATAATAACGCCTTTAGCAGCCGGTAATGCGGCTTCTAATTCCAACATTTGGATCTCGACAGGGGTATCCGCACCGAACATTTGCCCGGAAGCGATCCTAAACAGAAGGGAATACCCGATTTGTCCTGCGGCGCCTGTGACTGCAACCTTAACCGTTTTTGCCATTTGATTTGTAACTCCTAACTCAGTAAGTATATATTGATCGACTAGTTCTTCTTCAGTTCTTCATCGATGATCTTTGTAAAATTTTGGATCGGCATATTGCCTTCCACTAAGATACCGTTGATGAAGAAAGCGGGTGTTCCATTCACACCGTATTTCTGTCCGGCAACCATATCGGACTCGATCTCTTTTTTGATCGCAGCTTCGTCGGCGATGCAACGATTAAAAGCGTTCATGTCCAGTCCGGCCTGTTTAGCAAGTGCAATCACATTCTGTTTTTCTAATTTTCTTCCGTTTTGGAAGAGAAGGCTATTCAACTGCCAGTATTTTCCCTGAGGAATGGAACAGTTCGCCGCGACATGCGCAAACATCGCATTCTTATGGAAGGACATAGGGAAATCGCGGAAGACCCACTTGATCTTATCCTTGTATTGTTGTCTCAAGGAATTGGTAGTGGTCTGACTCATCGCGCAATATGGACATTCGAAATCGGAGAATTCCACGATGGTAACCTTTGCATCGTTCGGCCCAAGGGTCGGGTTCTCGCTCGGCTCGATCGCGATACGAGAAGGAGGAGGAAGTTCCGGTCCTTTAATCTCGGTTACGTACTTGTCTCGAAGACCTTGGTAGAATGCTTGCTTCTCTCTGTCTTCTTGGACCGCTTTCAGATAATTTACGATATCGGAGCGGACCTCGTTTAAGGACTTCCCTTTTAATTCTTGGTCCTTGAATTGATTGTACGCTTGAGTGATCTCTTGCGGACTAGGCTCATATCCGGATCCGAATTTGGTCAGTTCTTCTACAGGAACTCCTCTAGAAGCTGCTTCTCTTTTTAGGATCTCCGAAGAAGCCAATTGGGAGAAGAGTCTGTACATCTGCTGGTTGTTTTCCTGCAGGTATCTGCGATAAGCGGAAGGGTTATCCTTCTCGACATCGCCGATCGTATAGAGTCTGTAACCGATCCACATGTAATGGTCGGGAAGGAAGAATTTTACGATCGGATAAATGGATAATAGAACGTATACCAAAAAGACCCAAGGAAGAGCGATCTGGATTTTGGACCAAGGAATGCGGTCCCAAAAGCGGGAAGGATTTTCTTCTGACATAATCTCCGAACCGGGGAAAATCTTTCCCCTAGCTGCCAATTTAGAAAGCTGACTATTAGACGCAAACGAATAATTCCGCGGATTTACGGAGCTAAAACCGAGAGTAAAATTACCGAAAACCGGCACTCTTTTGGAATTCTTTCGAAAAAAAATTAAGCAAACATCTCTATTTCCGATAGGAATACATAGGGGAATCCTTCCTCAGAACCGAGGGGTTTTAGCTTAGAAGGAATTCTCATGGAGAACTGCTCTCCCCTCGGGCGCTGCAGTTTGGAAGGTAGGCCTAAAAACGGAGGTTTGGGTTTATGAATGTAAACGGAATACAGCCGGGCTCTTACCCGACAGTCGCTTGGTCTCCGCCTGCAAAGGAGCCTAAGCTAGAGATCGAACCGATTGCAGTGGATACATTGGCAATCCAAAGTTTGGAAAAGAAATTGGAGAAGACCGGCAAGAATCCGAGTCCGGACGACCTAGTCATGAGACCTTCTCCCGTTTCTGCGGAAGAAAGAATGAGCCAGGTCATTAGCCCTGAACAGATGAAGGACCTTCTTTCTATGATAGTAAGTTCAAGATTCAGCTCTTCCCCAAAAGGAAAGATGGAAAGCAAAAAAATAGATCTCAAAGGCTAGGACTTGTATTATATCTTAGCCTTAATCTTTTCTCCTAAGCTGGACTTAGCACTCGGTCTCCTAAGCGCAATCGCGTTCTTGGGAATGGGATTCTTTGTCTATTGGGAGATCCTACGTCCGTATGCGGCAAAAACAAGACCAGGACAGCTTCTTCCTCCGGATGAAGGAGATACTTTCGAAGTGGTAGTCCCGGAAAGCACTCGTATTTATAGATTCTCAGTGGGACAGAAGTTCGGGAATATCTCCACATTCTCCAAGGCAATACAGGACGATCATATCGTATTCGTGATCAAGAAAGGAAAGGACTCGGAAGATTACGATATCCTGATCAATCGCTCCGGTCCTGTGCTCATGAAGCCTCCCCGCATGCAATACTTCGCTAAGATGGAATCCAACGAAAAGTTAGAGAGCCATGAGATCATAGGACAGACCGCTTCCTTCAGGATATCCGATAAGATCACTAAAGATAGAATGACCCAATATTTCGAGATTGGACTTACTTCGAACTTCTTTATGAACAAGATGGGAAAGGAAAGAATGAGATTCGTCTTTAGCGTACAAAAGATCCATCCTGGGATCGCTCTTAGCTCTAAGGATAAGAAAGGACTCTATTCTTTCGGCAAGGAAAGATCATCGTACGAAGAAGAAGCAGAGTGATGGATTTCAGGAAATCTTGCGAGAAGAGATCCTAGCTCCCACAGTGTCGGTTCCCAAGCGGATCAGTTTGCATTTGATCCCCTTCTCCTTAGAAAAGGAATTCGTTAATTCCAAGAGTTTCCTTTCTAATCTCTTAGAATCCTTCCTTCGAACATAAGCAACGACCGTTGGTCCGCTTCCGGAAAGAGAGACTCCGATGGAAAGGTCCTTGATCTCTCTCACTAGAGGAAGAAGCGGAAATTCCTCATTCATCCTGTAGGGAGTGTGGATCCTGTCTTCTAAGGCTCTTTCGAGTAAACCTGGTTTTCCGGAATCCAAGAATTCCCACCAGGTGGCCATCCGGCTCATATTAAAGATCACATCCGCTGTGGAATATGTATCCGGCAAACATTTACGGGAATGATTGGTCGCGATCTCAAGCTCCGGGATCAAGAAGAAGCAATGGATATTCTTTGGGAATTTGCGTTTGAAATAATATAGTCTTTCTTCTGCGAAGTAGGAGAATACGAATCCACCTAAATAGGCAGGAGTCGTATTGTCCGGATGACCTTCTAAAAGTGCAAGTCTGTACAAGAACTCAGACTCACTCGGAAGTTTCGTGTCCGGAAAATATTTCTCCTGAGCAAACCTAGCCGCACAAAATCCGGCGACTACTGCACTCGCACTGGAGCCAAGCCCTCCCTTTAAAGGAAGATCCAGGTCCATGACCACTGAATAAGGAGTGGGCTCTACATGTGCTTGGACCTGGCCACTTACGAATTGGGAAAAATATTCTCTGTAAGATTGTAGTACAAGATCTTCGTCGTCAGTAAAGGGAGATTCCCCTTCTTCTCTACCTTTGATCTTACGCTGGAATTGGTTAGTCTTTCCGAATTCGAATGTGAATTCATTATAGATCTGAAATGCCATTCCCAAAAGGTCGAAGCCAGGACCTAAGTTGGCGGAAGTGCCCGGAACCTTGATCTGGAATTTATATTTCGGACCGTTCATGGAAGAAGATTCTAATTGTCTGGATGACTTCTGCCATTCTCTGGATCTTTCTCGGACAGTCATTAGCTTTTCAGAGGGCTTGAAACAAGAAAGAGAAACGAATTTGAATTCTGATTTGCAGCGGACGAGCATTCTCTCCAAGATGCTCGCGTATGCATTTTGCCTGGTCCGACGCTTTTGTTGTATTTCTATATTTTGGAATCGTTTTGTATTCCGGTTATAAGACCGGAAAAAAAAGCTCGGAATCGAACGAGTTCTTCCTTGCGGGTCGCTCTCTTTCCTGGATCCCACTTTCCCTTTCCATAGTCGCTACGGAAACCTCGGCACTTACCTTCCTATCCGTTCCTGGGATTGCCTACTCCGGCAATTTCACTTTCTTGCAAGTGATCTTGGGTTATATTCTGGGCAGAGTGGTCGTAGCGACTTTACTTCTTCCGCTCACCTATCATGGAAATTTTCTCTCCGTCTACGAATGGGTAGGAACTCGTTTCGGAAGAAGGTCCCAAAAAACAATGTCGGGGCTCTTCTCTGTGACCAGGGTCTTAGGGGATGGAGTTCGTCTGTATGCTTCCACTCTTCCTGTTGCTATGCTCTTAGAGGTAGGGATCAATCGGATCGCTCCAAGTCCTGTCTCTCAATATTCAATCGGCGTTTGGACCCTTGTGCTAGTCACCTTCGTGACCCTACTCTACACGATGCAAGGAGGTTTTAGATCCGTAGTTTGGGTGGACACACTCCAATACTTCGTATATATTTTCGGAGGAGTGTTTGCACTCGTTCTACTCTACCGATCATTTCCGGATCCTGCCGGAATATTACACCAAGCATTAGAAACACATAAATTAAAATTGGTCGAACTTTCCGACCAACATGCGACCTATTTCCTTCCTTGGGCAATTCTGGGAGGCGCCTTGCTGAGCTTAGGCACTCATGGAGCCGACCAAATGTTCGTGCAAAGATGCTTAGCCGCTCGAAACCTAAAGGATGCAAAGAAAGCGATGATCGGATCCGGTATTGCAGTCTTCTTGCAGATGATCCTATTCCTAGCGATCGGAACCTTTCTTTATTATAAATTTGCCGGACAGACCTTGAACCAGGACAAAGTATTTTCCAAATTCCTGATCGAAGAAGTGCCTGCTCCTTTCTTGGGACTTCTACTTTCCGGGATCCTGGCTTCGACCATGTCTACTTTATCCAGTTCCATCAATTCACTTTCCTTGACTGCAAAAGCGGATTTCGGCTGGACCTTGGGAGGACAGAAGACTTCCTCCGTATTCTTTGCGGCACTGTTATTCTGCAGCTCCTTCTTTTTCTTTTCTTTGCCCGAACAATATACAAAAGGACTTCTGGAACTTGGGCTAAAGATCTCTTCCTTCACAGTTGGTTCCATGGTAGCCGTTTTCCTAAGCGAAGTGATCCCATTTTTACGAAAAAGGATCACGACTTCGGATCTTGGGTTGGCCCTTTCCCTTGCTAGCGCGATTCTTTGCACTGCCCTTTTAGGAACATTCAAGAATTATAATTTTACGATCTTGGTCCCGACGGGAATGGTCTTATTCTGGACCTTTGCCTGGTCGAGCAGCTTCTTGTCTAAGAAGTAGGAAGAGAATCCAAGAAACCAGTTAGTATCTTTTGGTATTCTAGCGCCTTAGTGAAATGGATATAATGATCCCCGCCGGGGATTGTTTGAAAACTTGCGTTCGGAAAATAAGACAAAGAGATCTCTCGATCCCCTTCTATGAAATACTCGGAACTTCCTCCAAGTATAAACAATACTCTACCTAGATATTTCTTTTCATTTCCAGGAAATTGGGATTGGAACATTCTGCGAGAAGAAGAGATGCCATCTACATTCAGTTTCCATTTATAGCCGCTTTCTGTTCTTTCTAAGTTCATCAATAGGAAGTTCCGAATGAAAGGATTCGGTAGCAAAGGTGCAGTAACCTGATCGATCTCCTGTCTATTCTTGTATTTGGATACATCCGTTCCTAGGACGGCAAGCTCCGCATCGTAATCAAAAGGATAATCCCTGGGTGCTATGTCCTGGATGATCAAAGTATCCACCTTCTCTGGATGCTCCAAAGCAAATGTCATTGCCACGAGTCCTCCCATAGAATGTCCTAAGACGATTGCCTTGGGAATGGAATGATCCTCTAAAAATCCTAAAATGTCCGCCGACATAGAATGCAAGGTATGATCCGAAGAATGAGGCGAATCCCCATGATTACGCAGATCCAAACTGAATACTGTAGAGTATTCACTTAGATAATCCGCTACGCTCATCCAGTTCTTAGAAGAACCGAAAAGCCCATGGAGAATAAGGATGGGACAAGAAAATTTAGGAGTTCCGTTGAGCGGATGTTCCTTAAAAGCGAGCTTCACTTTTTCAGACATTCCTCTTCGATGATCCTTAGCTTCGGATGGAATTTCTTTCCATATCGAAAAGGCAGTTCTTGCACTTTGGTCTTAAAAGAACGGATCTGGTTCTCTTTTTGCAATTTAGTATCGCAAAGAAGAGTTTCTCTATCTTTCGTATAAGAGACGAGTCTCTTCTCCAAATGAGAAGCGAAGATCACTGAATAGTTCCCATTCGGTTGTAAAAGTAGGTATTTCAGTCTGCGATTCTCTTCATCCTGCAAGACACAGATCGGGTCCTTGCCGCATTTGATCTCAGGGGTGTTCTTTACCGCCAAGTAGGCCGCAAAATCTCCTGGCTTGGAATTCGGGTAGGCCTCCGCTGTCTTCCAGAAGCTTTCCGGTCTGACCTTCAATCTTGCAGATTCAGATACATTCGTGAAGGTATCGGACCACATGCCATTTTTAGAATATACTCCAACCTCGGTCGGAAAATTCTTGAGGATCTCTTCCAACTTCGGTCTGGATTTGGATCTGTATTCGATGGATTGCAATACATCCAAATATTTTTGGAGGACGACCAGTCTTCGGATCTTTAAGAATAGGAACTCATTTCCCTGAAAGAGGGGTCCTTCTTCTACCCTTGTTAAATAGCTGAATACGGATTCCAATTCGCTCGGACCAGAATCCTCATACAGAAGTCTTTCGATGGCTTTCGTGATGACTGTGTAAGTGCCCTTATTCCCTATCTTAAAGAGGGATTTAGCGTCTACCCAGCCGGTCAAACCGTCTTTATCTGTCAGCAGTTGGTATTTCGACTCGGAACTTTTTTGGTTCTCCGAGGAAAGTATTTCCCCAAAGGAAAGTTTACGCAAGACCTCCGACTTTCTCTCCGGAAAGAGAGAAAGTTCTGTTCCAGGTTCCAATACAAGATACTGCCTTTTCTCCTGTCCGAAAACCGGATGGATCAAAAAACCGATCAGTATGAGAAATACTAGCCGGTGTACAGGCATCTGTATTAGTGGGAAAGGTCCCGCACCATATCGGAGATTCTAGAAACACCTTTCTTAATGTCCTCTTCTCCCATTGCATAGGAGAGCCTGAGAGCATTATCATCCCCGAAAGCGATCCCGGGAACTGCGGCTACTTTATATTTCTCTAATAAATGAGCACAGAATATCTTACTCTTGCTCTTTTCCGAACTGGAAGCGGCCAGTTTCTTAAAGCCTTCGGTCTCATAAACCCCGGAGAGATATGGAAATACATAGAATGCGCCTTGAGGGACATTTACTTCCACTCCCGGAATTGCATTCAACAGTCCTATGATCAGGTCCCTTCTCTTTTGGAATGCCTTTGCCATTTCCGCAACGCAAGCCTGGTCTCCGGTCAATGCAGCTTCTGCTGCCGCTTGGGAGATGGAGGAAGGATTAGAAGTGGACTGGCTCTGGATCGTATCCATATTTCGAATGATATCAACAGGACCAGCTCCGTATCCGATCCTCCAACCTGTCATGGAATATGCCTTAGAGACCCCGTTCGTCACGAAGGTAAGTTCCTTCAATTCGGGAGAGATCATGGCTATATTAGAAAATTGGAATCCATCGAAATTGATGCACTCATAGATATCGTCGCTGAGTACCATGATCTTATGCTTTAAGATCACTTTTCCTAAAGCTTCCAACTGACTGCGAGTATAAGCGGAGCCTGTAGGATTCGAAGGGGAATTCAGGATCACCACCTTGGTCTTAGGAGTGATCGCCTTCTCCAATTGCTCGGGAGAAAGTAGGAACCCTTCTTCTTTTTTGGTAGGAAGGATAACGGCTTTCCCTTCCGCCAAGCGAACTATATCCGCATAGCTCACCCAATACGGAGCGGGAATGATTACTTCGTCTCCTGGATTTAGTGTTGCCAGAAAGAAATTGTATATGACCTGCTTTCCGCCGGTTCCCACGATGATCTGGTTTGTAGAATATTCCAAACCGTTGTCTCGTTTGAATTTGGTTATGATTGCGTTCTTCAGCTCCACTGTTCCGGAAACAGCAGTGTATCTGGTTTGGCCCTTATCAATTGCCTTCTTTGCAGCTTCTTTGATATGAACCGGGGTTTCGAAATCCGGTTCTCCGGCTCCGAAGCTGACGATATCCTCGCCTTTCTTTTTTAATTCTGCCGCTTTAGCACTGATGGCTAGAGTGGGTGAAGGCTCGATTACATCCAGCCTCCTAGCGTTCCATTCCATTTGGTCCTCTCTTTTTAGTTGGCCCCGACTTTTTCTTCCAGAGATTCTCTGAATTGGTCGAGAGTGTAAATTTCGTATTCGTATCCCTGCTCGGTAAGGAACAGTTGTCTATTCTGCCCGAATCTCTCTTCGTTTGTATCTCTCGAGATCAAAGAATAGAATACTGCAGTATTATCCTCACCCTTAGGTCTTAGGATACGTCCCAGACGCTGTGCCTCTTCCTGGCGAGAACCAAAAGTTCCCGAAACCTGGATCGCGATATTCGCATCCGGTAAGTCGATGGAGAAGTTCGCCACCTTACTCACTACTAGAGACTTGATGCGTCCCGATCTAAAGGCATCGTACAATTCCTGTCTTTCTCCCAAAGGAGTTTTTCCTGTGATCAATGGAATTTTGAACTTTTTAGAGATCTCTTCCAACTGATTGATGTACTGTCCGATCACAAGAAGATGAGACTCGGAGTGTTTCTTCATGATCAGATCGATTGCCTTTAGTTTCTCCGGATTCTCGGAAGCCAGACGGAATTTCTCCCTGTCGTCTGCGATCGAATATCTCATACGAAGATCGTCTTCCATAGAAACACGGATCTCTTTACATTTTGCTTCCGCGATCCAGGACTTGCTTTCCAACTCTTTCCAAGGCACATCATATTTCTTAGGCCCGATCAAGCTGAACACGTCTTCTTCCAGACCATCTTCTCGAACGAGAGTTGCGGTCAGTCCGAGTCTTCTCTTTGCCTGCAATTCCGAGGTCATACGGAAAACAGGAGCCGGAAGAAGGTGCACCTCGTCATACACGATGAGCCCCCAGTTATTCGCGCTAAACAGATGGAAGTGGGTAAAATCTCCCCCCTTCTTCTTTCTATGAGTAAGAATATTGTATGTTGCGATGGTGATCGGTTTGATCTCCTTCACTTCTCCGGAGTATTCTCCGATATCCGATTCTGGAATGTCGGTCTTGTCCAAGATCTCATTCTTCCATTGGCGGATAGAAAGCGTGTTCGTGACCAGAATAAGAGTCTCTGCGCCAACGATCTGCATAACTCCGATCCCTACGATCGTCTTTCCAGCACCGCAAGGAAGTACTACTACTCCGGAACCACCTTCGTTGCCTCCTCCTGCGTGGAATACTTCCACAGAGGCTCTTTGGTAGTCTCTCATTCCGAATTTTCTTCCGGACTTGGTAGTAGGTCTTAGATTGAATCCGTATTTGTTTCCTTCGTCGTAACCGGCGAGATCTTCGACAGGAAAACCGATCTTGATCAAGGCTTGCTTGATATGACCTCTGAATTCCTTTTTAATATAGATCTTATCGCCTTCTGTCTTCTCTATATAAGGCTGGACGGCTCTGTGATTGGAAATTTCTTGCAGGAAGCCTTTTTCGTTGGAGATAATACAAAGATCCCCGTTCTCTTCCTTGACTAGTTTTACTTTTCCGTATCGACCGATCTGCTCTCTGATCTCATTGATCACGTTCTTAGGTACGGAATATCTGGAGTATTGCTCTAAGCATTGAACGATCTCGTCCGCGCTCATCTTGATAGAAGCGGCGTTCCAAAGGGAAAGCGGAGAGATCCTATATGTATGCAAGTATTCGGGACTTTTTTCCAATTCCGCGAACTTGGATACGACTAGCTGACAGGCTTCAAATTCAGGATTATCCACCTCCAAAAGCATAGTTTTATCACTTTGTACGATTAACGGTTTACTCATTTGGATGCGGAACTCCCCTAAAACTTAGACTGAAAATGACCCCTTCCTTGTCAAGAAGAATACAAATAGAAGGCCGAATCATGCCGTCCTCACTAAAATTCTGAATTCTCCGAACGTTTCTGAATAACCTTTTAACTCTTTCAGATCCTGTCCGGAGAGTAAGGCATTGCCAGGAGCACTGCAAGGTTCTATAGCGATCGCTGTCTTGTCCGGTTTCGTATAGATTTGATAGTAATTCAATGGGATTTGTCCGTCTTCTGGATGCGGACTGAATATGGTGATGGAATATTTTAATTTCGAATTTTCTAAAATAACTCTGGGTTCTCTTCCGTAGAATAGATGATCTAGTTCCGGAATACTTCCGTCACTCACGATGCTATTCACCGGATTCGAAATAAACGGTTGGATCGGGACCAGATTCTCATTCAACTCTATGTTCTTGTCCAAAGTGAGTTTCAGATTCCAGTCGGCAATATCGCCTACCAAAGAAAAATAAGGATGATATCCGTATGCGAAGCGAACTGAATCCGATCTTAGGTTATTGAATCTAGTTTTAATACTTAGTAATGTACCTGCGGCAGTCTCTTCTAAGGAATATTCTTCGCGGATTGCCACGCAGGAAAGAGGAGAATCCTTCCATTCTTCCGGAAATAAGACCCTGAACTCCCCTCCCTTACCGTCAGGTCGGATCTTGAGAGCTTTTCTTTCTAGGGAATGCACTGCTCCGTGAACCGGATAGCCACCGTTATCTCGAACGATCCTCTCGTCACGGATACTTCTCCCATTTAAAATGAAATCGGAAGATGCATGTCGATTCACCCAAGGGAACATGAGAAAGCTTCCCGACTCGAATATAGGTCTTTTCGGATCGTACGGGAAGATGATTGGGACTGTTTCCTTTCCAGAACTCGGAGTCCATTCCCAAGCAAACCATTGTTTACCGTCGGTTTGGAAGCTAGACTTCTCAGTCCGAAATTCGTACATTGCGGGAAGGAGGTTGAGAAAACGCTTCCATAGGGAAAGTAAAAAACGGATCCCAGACTTTTTTTTGAGAATTCCAAGTTTCGGAAAGGAATTGAAGCGATACGCAGTCTTCTCAGAATGGGTCCCAAGGCTCGCATGAATTTCCGTACCAAAGGATTCCTTCTTTTACTGCTCGGAATTCTTCCTTTTACTCATTGCATTACAATTCCGTTGACTCCCCAACCTTTAGCCATTCCCCAAGAGAAACTCGTGGAAGGCTTTCCCGAGGGTGGAAAGGATAAGATCCTAGTCATTCCTATAGAAGGAGAGATCTTCGAAAGAAAGATCTCTGGAAATGCGCTTACAAAGGATAAAGCAAGTCTAGTAAGCCTTGTTAAGATACAGCTTGCCTTGGCCCTCAAGGACCCGGATATTAAGGCGGTGATCTTAAAGGTGGATTCTCCTGGCGGATCAGTAACTGCAAGCGACCTGATCTATCATGAAATCCTAGAATTCAAAAGGAAGAAGGGAATTCCAGTACTCGCTCTATTCATGGATGTAGCTGCCTCCGGAGCCTATTATCTAAGTATGGCTACGGATCATATCCAAGCACTTCCTACTACCACTACCGGCTCCATCGGAGTGATCATGTTCAATATCAATGCAAAAGAAGCCTTAGACAAACTAGGGATCAAGAGCATGACCATTCGTTCCGGTCCGAATAAGGCCACCGGAAATCCATTGGAAGAATTCACTTCGGAACAAAGAAAGATCTACCAGGATCTGATCACAGAGAATTACGAACGCTTCCTTCAGATCGTAAAGAAGGGAAGACCTAAATTGAAGGAATCGGATATACGCAGACTTGCGGATGGAAGGATCTATTCGACCAACCAAGCATTGCGAGAAGGTCTTGTGGACTCGGTCGGTTATTTTGAGGATGCGGTAACTACTACTACCAAATTACCAGGTTATCGTTCTTCTAGTCCGGGCCTTCCTCCAACGGTAGTTTTCTATTCCTACCAAAAATCCGTTCCAGAGAATTTTTATCAGATAGAAAGCAATTCTGCCGAGAAGAATTTACTGGAAAATATCCTTCCTTTCAAAACATCTCCGGACTATAGACTTCATTATTTATTTTCTCCCTGAATTAGGATAGCAACCGGATAAAAATATAAGATGCTCTTTAACTCTCTGCCGTTTATCGGCTTATTCAGTATTACATTCCTGATCTACTGGTCCATTCCCCAGAAAGGCAGAAAGCCATTGCTTCTTCTGTCTTCCTTGATCTTTTATTTCTATTCCGGATTCGCATTCTCGATCCATTTCCTTTTAGTCATCGCGGTGAACTTCTTCTTCTCCTTAAAACTTTGGGAGAAGAAGAGAGAAGGACAGGCCACCTCCAAATTACTCTTCTGGATCATTCTTCTAAATTTCCTGAACTTGGCCTTCTTTAAGTATTTCTATTTCTTCTTGGATACTTTGGATTTCTTTTCGGGTTCTTCCGCATTTTCTCAGTTTGGCACGACCATACATATCCCTCTACCCTTAGCGATCAGTTTCTATACATTCCAGTTAATAGCCTTGCAGGTGGATATTCATAGGGATCATGTTCCGGAGAAGATCCCGGCCTTAGATTACTTTTTGTTTATATTATTCTTTCCGCAACTGATCGCGGGTCCGATCATGAGGACTACGGATTTCCTTCCTAAGCTGGACAAACCTGCTATCGATTTCGATCGGGTAAAATGGGGAATCTTTCTGATCCTCTCCGGTTTATTTAAGAAGGTGGTGATGGCGGATAATATTTCCGGGATCATTTCTCCTGTGTATTCCAATCCGGAAAGTTATAATTCCCTAGCGTTGTACGTTACTACTTTCGGTTTCGCTTGCCAGGTGTATTGCGATTTCAGTGGTTACACGGATATAGCGAGAGGTTCAGCATACCTGCTCGGTTATGAGATCCCGGAAAACTTCAGAGGACCTTTCCTATCTCCTACATTCAGGGAGTTCTGGGGTCGTTGGCATGTCACCTTATCCACTTGGCTAAAGGACTATCTCTATATTCCTCTCGGAGGAAGCAGAGGTGGTTTTTGGAGAACCCAGCTCAACTCTCTTATCACAATGACCTTAGGCGGGCTCTGGCATGGAGCGAATTTCGGCTATGTGATCTGGGGAGCCTATCTCGGACTCATCCTAGGTTTAGAAAGACTATTCTCTCCGGATCCGAAGAAAGAGGTAGATCCAAAAGGTTGGAAACGTTTCTGGAAGATCACATTGATCGTACATCTATTTGCGGTTTCCGGGATATTCTTTAGGACTGCTTCCGTAGGCAAAAGCTCTCTTTCTTTGGCGGGTGAGTACTTTAAGGGTTTCTTAAATATACTCGGCGGAAAGGCGTTGGTCCGCTGGGAGGAGTTGGTCCTCTTCATCCTTCTGGCATTCTTCTGGAATGCAGTTCAATACTATCCAAATCTGAAAGAAAGGATCAGTCGTAGATTCGTTTGGCTACTTCCTACGTTTTCGATTATTATGCTTTTGTTATTAGGCATTTTTGGGGATGGAGGAGGAGAATTTATCTACTTCCAATTTTAAAAATATTTCCGTTTGCCTTCCCAAAGCCGATCCCGAAAATTGGAGGGGCTTTGGGCACGGAAAAATCGGTGGTGGCAAATGGTCCTCTCAGGCACTTCTCTCCTTTTCTCTCTTTGAAATCGTATTCTATTATAGGGATCATCTTCTCTTCTTTCTATCTCTTAAATTGCTATCCTCCTTCTTGGATCAGGGAACTTCCCACTTCCGAGCAGACTGTGGCAGATGTGCAGCTACAAGGTCTCTATGAGAAGAGACTTCCTCCCTACTCTCCTTACACTTCTGTACTTTATCGGGAAAACCATTCCGAGAACCTGAGATTCGATAAGGCTACAAAATCTTTCCGAAAGTTTTACACTCGGGAGATAGAAGAAAAAGGCCTTGTGCAAAAATTCAGAGTGGTTGGTGAAGGAAAATACAGATCCAAAGGGAATTGGGTGCTACTCACAACGGAGAAAATAGAATCAGAGGAATCCGTTTGGAAAAACGGACAACAAATCTCCGGAACCGGAGTAAATACCGTAGCATCTTCTCATAAACTATTGTATCATTATGATGCATCTTCCGACTCCCTCATTCCGATGATCAACGAAACAGGATACAGAGAAAAAGCGTTTGGCGTAGTGGACGGAACCCAAACACCGTACGCGGAGGATGAGCTGTTTCGTCTATCGCGTAGAAATTATACCTTGAAAGAATACCAGGGCCATGCCTACTTCAGATCAAAATGAGAAGTTCGACTACCATCAAAAAGTATCTGAAGGAAGCCTGGCCGATCATTATCGTGCTCAATCTTTCCATACTGGGTTGTCTCAGCCTTGGATTGAGATTCTATACTCCACCGGTCCACGCTCCGATCGTATTTCTCTTAGTCGCTAGCTTTACCATTTTTGTTAATTTCTCCGCATTCGTTCTATTCCTTACCGAAAAGATCCTGCCCAAGGAGCAAGAATTCGGAAAGATCATCAAAAGATTCAGAAGAGGAGACAGTAGGATGCAGAACTACGTCTTCCCTTTGGACTATGTGGATGAGAATTATGAGATCAGAGGACGTTGTCTCACTTATAATCCGATCGGAGGCGACTTCTATAATTTCCTGAAAGACAAGGAAGGGAATTATTGGTTCGGGATCGGCGACACTTCCGGTCATGGCTATGTCGCAGGGCTCTTCAGCATGATGATCATGAACCAGATGAGCCATTTGATCCATAAGAATGAACATCCTCATGAGATCATAGACCAGATCATAGAACATCTCGAGGAACGGACAAATACCTATCCTCATATCCATCGAAGCCTCTACGCTACCTTTCTTCTGATGAAAGCGGATGCGAAGGGAAATTTCTTGCATTCCGGGATCCATCCTAGTTTAGTTTTATATAAAAGTAGAGAAGATAGTATAGAGATAGTCGGAACAGATGGTAAATTCCTCTCCACAGTCATGAATTCCCCTTTAAAAAAGCCGAAACCTTCTCAGCATTTTAAGATGGAAAGGGACGATATCCTTTTCTGTTTTACGGACGGTCTATTTGAACAGAAGAACAAGAGTATAGGTGGATACTATGGAGAGAATCTATATAAGTTCCTGGAAACCGCTCCTAAAAAGAATATTCGCAAACTGATAGACAACTTGTTTACGGATATAGTCAAGCATACTGGGGGAAGGATCCAAGACGATATGAGCCTCCTCGTCGTTCGAAAGTTCTAAGCACTTAATTTCCGGATTGAAGGATCGGGATCGAATAGGAATCTAAGCCATGGACCATGAATATTGGGTAGTAAGATTGAGCGGAGTTCTCGTTTGGAACGAAAGAGATATTCGCAAAGTCTTGAGAGTTGTATCCGACAGCAGCCATTTCACTGGACTGACAATAGAGGAAACTTTAGACTTCCTACAACATGGCTGCGAAGAGGAAATAGAACTGCTCAAGCAGACCTATGACTGGACCCTTTTCAAGAAACAGCTGATCTCCAAGCTAACCAAGAGGGAGATCAAAGCACCCGGGCTCTCGATACTACATCCTGATCTTGTGGAAGAAGATTATTCCTGATCCATTTTCTGTTTTTAGACCTTTCTCGTTCTATAATCCTTAACATAATACTATGATCCACTTAGAAGGAGAAAACTATCATTTCTTTTTCTGCAATCCTGACTCGGTTGCCAGGGTACAGTCCAAGATCTCTCCTTTTTACGATCATCCTCTCTCCTCGATAGAAGAACTTCCCTATCTCTATTCCCAACCTTCTCTCGTCCCTAAATTCCTGTACGAGATCGAATATGATAGGAGGAGCTATCCTTCTTCTCCCATGAAAACTCCCAGTTACATGAAATATGAGAACGGTTTGCTTTCCTCGGAAGACTCTAAGTTTGGGGCAGAATGTTACGAACTGGCTCAAGGAAATACTTATCCGATCAAAACCAATCCGTATAGGATCTTAGGCAGTCCTCCTATCTTCGTCACAAGAGACGGGGTCCGGACCCAAATCGGGATCTCTAAACCAGGAAATTTCAGTTTATCCAGACTCATACGTAAAAGGATGTTCTCCACTCGCTATCTATCTCTTCGCGATATAGTGAATCCGGAATTGGATGAAGACTCGGTCATTCGTAAGATAGAGGAATTGTATTTCGATAAGGAGAGTAAAACCTTCCTATTTCGTTTGGTGAAGATACTCTATGCGGGAACTCCTGCAGCCGAGCAGGAGTTAGTGTCCAATCTATTCACATATGAAATCGAATTTGCGAAATTCCTAAGAGATAGGATCTTTTCGATAGAGATACTTCCTCTGATCCACGGACCCTTTCTGAATTCTATATTAAATAAACTAGATGAACGGATCCTGAAGTATTCCATTCCAAATCTCTCCCCTCCTGTTCGGAAAATGGTGGAGAAAAACGTATCCAAGAATAGATGGAAGCAGATCCTGGACGGTCCGAGTAAGAAGCCAGAGCTCGGAGAATCCTTTCCGGAGATCGTGGAGAAGGAGATCTTCAAGAGATTCTCTAGGCGCATCTATTATGAGGAAGGGAATTTTTCCGTATACCAAGAATCTGTCGACCCGGAACAACTAGAGATCGGTGCAAGAGCCACGATAGAATTCCAAGCAATTGCAGGAGATAGATATAATTTGAATTCAAATAGAGAAGGAATCCTACTCTATTCCGTTACCAAGGAAAAGATCCTTTTTCAGATCCAAACATATATGGAGATCGTTCGCTTCGATCTATTCCTTTCTAAGAAAGAAAGGGATTCCTTGGAATTTTTCCGAATACCTTCCGGATCCATACTTGAAATCCCCCGTTATGACCAAACTAAGATGATCGTAGGAGCAGCTATCTCTAACGAGAAGAAACCCCTGGAGTTCAGCCTTCTTTCTTTTGATTATTAGGATTCCGTAGTTAGTATCCGTTTTACGGATTCTTTCCAAACTCGGATCTCTTTTTCTCTCTGAGCGGCACCAAGCTTAGGTACAAATTCCTTGTTCGTCTTTTGGTTCTTTTTTAGATCTGCTACGGAAGAATAAAACCCTCTTTCCAAACCGGCAAGATATGCGGCTCCTAAAACGGTAGTATCCAAATTAGAAGGTCGAACGATTTTCTTACCTAAGATATCCGCTTGGTATTGCATAAGCCAATTGTTTGCTGTCGCTCCCCCATCCACTTTCAGAACCTTGAGCTTAGAACCGGTATCATTTTCCATGGCTTCTACTAGTTCGTAAGATTGTAATGCAATAGATTTGAGAGCCGCACGAGTGATCTGTTCTTGAGTTGTATCCCTGGTCAAACCTAGGATGGCGCCTCGAGCATTCATGTCCCAATAGGGAGCGCCCAAACCGGAAAATGCAGGCACGAATACTACTTCGTCCTCTTTGGTAACGGATGCGGCCATCTTCTCCGAGAGCTTGGATTCTTTAAAGAATCTCATATTGTCCCTCAGATATTGGATCACCGCTCCTCCTATAAAGATAGAACCTTCTAAACAATACACCGTCTTTCCTTCCGGTCCGCAGGCAAGCGTCGTGATCAGATTGTTCTTAGAGATCTGCAGTTTATTTCCGGTATTGAAAAGTAAGAAGCAGCCCGTTCCATAGGTGTTCTTTGCTTCACCCGGTTCCGTACAAAGTTGTCCGAACAAGGCTCCTTGTTGGTCTCCCACGAGAGAAGAGATCGGGATCCCATCCGGAAGTCCTTTCACTCCTTCTGTTCTTCCGAATAAGTTGCTGGAATTATGTGCTTCCGGAAGGATCGCTTCCGGGATATTTAGGATCTTTAGAAGTTCCTTATCCCATTCCTTTTTTTCTATATTGAAGATAAGAGTCCTACTCGCATTCGTATGATCCGTTTTATGGGATTTTCCGTTCGTGAGTCTGTATAGAAGATAGGTATCGATCGTCCCGAATAGCACCTTTCCTTTTTCTGCGCGGGCACGGACTCCCTTCACATTATCCAGGATCCAGCGGATCTTGGTGCCGCTGAAGTACGCATCTACTACGAGTCCTGTCTTTCTTCTAAAGATCGGTTCCAAGCCTTCTTTCTTCAGGCCCGCACAGAAATCGGATGTCCTACGGCATTGCCATACGATGGCATTGTACACAGGAGCTCCCGTTTCCTTATCAAAAAGAACTGTGGTCTCTCTTTGGTTTGTGATCCCGATCGCGATTGCCTTTTCCGGTTTGAGCTTCCCATTGCGAATGGCTTTTAAGATAAGCTTCTCTGTCTTTGCCCAAATCTCTTCGGGATCATGCTCCACCCAACCCGGTTTAGGAAAATGTTGTTTGAATTCGGAATAAGCGCTGGAAATCACATTCCCAGATTTATTAAAACAAAAGGTGCGTATACCGGTGGTCCCAGCGTCGATTCCGATGATGTATTCACTCATCCGATTTTCTCCCAGTTTGGTGTAAAGATTTAGATTTGGATCTCGAGGCCTTCTCTAGCCATGATGATCTCTAGTTGGTTCTGAGGATCAAACATTTCCTTGTATTTGATCGCTCTTAAATACACTGCGTCTAGCTTTTCGTCGTCATACGAAGGATCATGATGGAACATTACTAATTTCTTAACATTCGCCCTGAGCGCAATATCCGTCGCCATAGAAGCGGTGCTATGACCCCAATCGATCTTTTGTAGGGATTCCTCAAAAGTATATTGCGTATCAAAGACCAAAACATCCGCACCCCTGAAATAATTCAGATAGTCCTCTATATTTTCCATCTCATCCAGATTGAATTCTGCATCGGAAGCAAAGATGAATGCCTTACCATCTTCTTCGAATCTATAAGAGAAGCTTCCGCCCGGGTGACGCACCGCCTTGGAAATGGCAGTGACCGAATCGGTAACTCGGAAAGCCCTTCCCTCAGGAACGTGTTTGAATGTCTTTTCCGCATGGAAGCCATCGAACGGAACTGGAAAATGCGTGAATGTATGTTGGTAACGAAGTCTTTCTTCTAGATTCTCTACGGAACTTACGAATTCGAATTTATTTCCGGGAGTGTATAAGGGAACGAAGAATGGAATTCCTTGGATATGGTCCCAGTGAGTATGAGTAAAGATCCAGATCGCCTTTCCCTTTCCGGCGCCGTATCCTTCGTGTAAGATGGAGTTCCCGAGCTCGCGTAGTCCTGTTCCACCGTCTATGATAACGAGTTTATCTTCTTTGTCTCGGACCTCGATGCAGGTAGTATTCCCGCCATACGTGCTCCAGTTGGAAAGAGCAAGAGAATCCAAGAAGTCCTCGATTGCCTCAGGACTTTGCAGGTCAGAAGGAGAAGCGAGACTCAAGATCCTAAGGATCTTGGACCGGATCAGATCGCCTTGGACGGGAGAAGAAATGGAGCCCCGTACTCCCCAAAATTTTATCCGCATACTGAAATTATTATCGTCCGAACCCCGGAGTTTCGCTATAAAATCGAGCACTCAGTTTTTAGGAATTCGTGCATTTTGCCAGTCATTTCTTATTCGATTCGGAATAGATTTCGATCAAATTTTGGTTTAAAAAAGAGTTTACCTCCTCTTTGCCACAATTTAATCTAATTGTTCGGGTTCCCTCCCGGTTTAGATCTTCTTTTCCCCTTTTTTTAAGTGGATCGTTGTTTTCTTAACCCGAGGACAGTCAGAGAAATAGAGAATTCGGAGCCGTTTTTCATTGGAAGGTTTTCAGACAGATGTGTCTTTAGAGAACGGAGCTTGCATAGTCAAGATCCAGGGGAATGTCAGTCTCAAAAACGCATTCGCCTTAAAAGAACTCATCATCCGACAGTTCGACGAGGGGCATAAGGATATCATCCTTGATTTCGAAGGCGACGTATATCTGGATTCTTCCGGTATCGGGGCCATCTTCAATACCCAAAAGTATGTGATGGAAAGACATGGTCATCTCAAACTGAGAAATCTAAGTAGGGATGTAATGACCATTTTAAGGATCGCTAATCTGGACAAGCATCTGGATATTATCCAGTAAGTTCGATCCTCTAGATCGGGTCTTCTTCTCCTATGTTAGAAGTCGTTAGGATCTATACGAGTAGCCCTCTTCGGAATTTTTCCTATCTAGTCCATCAATCGGACACCCAAGAAACTCTCTGCATCGATCCCTTTGAATCATCTCAAATCTCTCATGCCCTTTCCGCTAAAGGCTGGGACTTACAGTACATCCTAAATACTCATGAACACCATGATCATATTTCGGGAAATGAGGGTCTCATTCGTGAGTTCGGAGCAGAAGTGCTCGCCCACCCGAATGCAATGTCTAGGATCCCGGGCGCCACTCGATCCTTACAGGAGAAGGAAAGACTTTTGAGCAACCTGGACTCTTCTTCTTATTTAGAGATCTTTTATACACCGGGACATACATTTGCTCACCTTTGCCTTCTACAAATGGAAAAAGAAATTCCGCATGCGGTCTTTACGGGAGACACTGTATTCAATTCAGGTGTGGGCAACTGCAAGAACGGAGGGGATCCGGAGACTCTATACAATACGATCCGAGAGAGATTCGAAACTCTTCCCGGTTCCGTTAGACTGTATCCGGGCCATGATTATTTTAAGAACAATCTTCGCTTTAGTTTGCATATCGACCCAGCAAATCAGGCCGCCAAAACCGCTCTCTCTAGAGTCGAATCTCTGAAAGAGAACGAAGAATTTTGGACCACTTCCTTTTCGGAAGAAAGAACATTCAGTCCCTTCTTCTTAGCGTTCCATCCAGAAGAAGATCTTGTGCGAGGAATTAAAAAATCGATCGGGAATGAGTCCATTCCCTCCGATCCGAAATCACTCTTTCTTGCACTCAGATCTCTTCGAGATAAATGGTAATTATCCATGAAAAAATACGATATGCTCGTCATCGGTTCCGGTGGCGGGACCAAACTTGTCACTCCTCCTTCTAAGCTAGGGTATAAGGTTGCCATCCTAGAAAAAGAAAGCTTAGGAGGGACCTGCCTGAATCGAGGTTGCATTCCTTCTAAGATGGTCATCTATCCTGCAGAGATCCTGGCTCTCGCAAAGGAAGCCTCTCGATTTCAATTGGATATCCCTGGTCCTCGCACTGTGGATTTCAAAGCTCTGATCGAAAGAGTCTCTGCTACCGTAGATGCGGATTCTGCTAGTATCCTTCCCGCGTATGAGAAAAATCCGAATATAGATCTGTATCCGTACGAAGGTAGATTTCTAGAAGATAAGGTAGTCCAAGTAAACGGGGAACGACTCACAGCGGATCGTATCTTTATCGCCGCAGGTTGTAGACCGAGTATTCCGGAGATTCCCGGTCTTGCCGGAACTCCTTATATGACAAGCAGAGAGGCCTTAAGAAGAACCGATCTTCCCAATCGACTTCTTGTGATCGGTGGTGGTTATATCGGATTAGAACTCGGTTTTGCCTATTCGGCTTTCGGCTCTAAGACAACTTTCCTAGTTCGAAATAGGATGCTTTCTCATGAAGATAAGGATATCGTAGATGGTTTTGAAAAAGCATTCTCCAAGAGAGAGGATGTAAGGCTCGGTACGATTGTAAAGAAAGTAGAATATAAGAACGGTATCTTCACTCTAGACTGTTCGGATGCAAATGGCAATTTTACGATCGAAGGAGATGCTCTCTTAGTCGCCACTGGGATCAAACCGAATACGGATTGGCTGGACCTGCAAAACACAAGTATCCAAACCGATGAGAAAGGATATATCAAGACGAACGAATATTTGGAAACGACCGCTCCCGGAGTGTACGCATTAGGAGATATTATTGGAAGATACTTCTTCAGACATTCTGTGAATTTTGAAGGAGAGTTCTTATTTCAGTCCCTCTACGTGGACAAGGTTAGAACTCCGGTCGAATATCCTCCTGTACCTCACGCAGTATTCACACATCCCCAGGTGGCTGCCGTGGGAAAAACAGAACAGGAATTGATCCGAGAAGGAACCCAATATATTTCCGCAATCAATCCGTATTCGAGTAGTGCCACAGGAATGGCGAGACTCTCCGAGGATCAGTTCGTAAAGATCCTAGTCAGTCCGAAGACTAGAAAGATCCTAGGAGCGCATATCATTGGGGACGAGGCTTCCAATTTAATCCATCTTTTTATACTCCTAATGACCATGGGTGGGACTCTAGAGGACTTGCTTAAGATGATATATGTTCATCCTGCATTGCCGGAAATCGCAAGAAATGCGGCAAGAAAGGCGAGAGAAATCTTAAGTGTCTAATATCCTAAGAAGCCAAAGGATTGCCGAAAACAGCAAGGCTTCGAATTGTATTCTTGGAGCCGTTTTTTCGGGGATGAATAAAGCATTAGAGATAAAGAATTTGGTGAAGACCTACGCTGGGGGAGTGCAGGCCTTAAAGGGAATAGATCTGACCGTGGACGAGGGGGATTTCTTCGCTCTACTAGGTCCGAACGGGGCGGGAAAATCGACTACGATCGGTATCCTAAGCTCCTTGGTAAACAAGACCTCGGGTTCCGTGAAGATCTTCGACGCAGATATAGATACCCAAGTTACATTAGCAAAATCTTATATAGGTGTGGTTCCCCAGGAATTTAATTTCAACATCTTCGAAAAGGTGGAGCATATCGTAGTTAACCAAGGCGGTTACTATGGACTACCTCGAAAGGTTGCACTGGAGAGAGCTCATAATTATCTAAGCCAACTTGGTCTCTACGAAAAACGTCTAGAAGGAGCAGGTAGACTCTCCGGAGGAATGAAACGTAGGCTTATGATCGCAAGAGCCCTGGTTCATAATCCGAGGATTCTCATCTTAGATGAGCCTACTGCGGGAGTAGATATCGAATTCAGACGTTCTCTTTGGGATTTTCTAGTCAAACTGAATGAGTCCGGGATCACGATCATTCTAACGACGCATTATCTGGAAGAAGCGGAAAATCTCTGCAAGAAAATAGCCATCATAGACCAAGGAAAGATCGTGGAGAATACTTCGATGAAGGAACTCTTGGTCAAATTAGATACTCAGATCTTCATACTGGATCTGAAGGATCCTATCTCTGTTCCTCTCAATCTGAACGGTTTTCGCTTGAACCGGATCGACGATCTCACATTAGAAGTGGAAGTAAATAAGCATAATTCCTTAAACGAGCTCTTCCAGTTATTGGATAAGAGCGGAATACAGATCTCCAGTATGAGAAACAAATCCAACCGTTTAGAGGAACTGTTCCTGAAACTTGTGGAGAAGAAACTATGACCTTCGAAGAAAAGTACAATGCATTTTCCACGATAGTTCGAAAGGAAACCGTTCGTATCCTTAGGATTTGGATCCAAACGCTGATCCCTCCTGGCATCACGATCTCTCTGTATTTTCTCATCTTCGGGAAATTGATCGGCTCCCAGATCGGGGACGTGGGTGGACATACTTATATCCAATTTATCGTTCCAGGACTCGTAATGATGTCCGTGATCTTGAATGCATACAATAATGTGGTCTCTTCCTTCTTCGGAGCTAAGTTCGGAAAGAATATTGAGGAACTCTTGGTTTCCCCTACTCCTGCTTATTTGATCGTGCTCGGTTATTCTATCGGAGGAGTGATCCGGGGAGTCTTAGTCGGAGCCATCGTAACAGTGGTATCCCTATTCTTTACGGAGCTCAGACTTTACAGCGTAACAATAGTTGTGATCACAGTGGCGCTTTCCGCTCTTATGTTTTCCATGGGGGGATTCTTGAACGCACTTTATGCCAAGAAGTTCGACGATGTGACCATCATTCCTACTTTCATACTGACACCTCTCACCTATTTGGGCGGGATCTTCTATTCCATCAAGATGCTCCCGGAAAGCTGGCAGATCGTTTCTAAATTCAACCCGATCCTCTACATGGTGAATGCCTTTCGCTACGGATTTTTAGGGGTGAGCGATATAGATCCCGTGGAAGCGATCGGACTTCTTATCCTCGGAACGATCCTACTCTATTCTATCTCCGTCTATTTATTAAGTAAGGGCTTTGGTACTAGAACATGATGCCGGATGCAAGTATTGAGATCGAATCCATTTTAAGAAGGGAACTTTCTCCCACAGTTTTGGAAGTAGTGGATTTTTCCGCAGAGCATGCGGGACATTCCGGCAATCCTACGAGTTCCAAACGAGGAACTCATATACGAGTTCGGATCGCATGCTCTTCCTTCCAGGGAAAATCACTCTTGGAACAACATAGGTCCGTATATTCTCTCTTGGATCCTTTTTTAAAGAAGAAGGGAATCCATGCACTGGAATTGAAGACGGAAGAAGCTTAAGGAAAAAAGATTGTTTTAAGGGCCTTCTCGTAAGGTGCTGATATTAGATTGTCTAACCGAAGGATCGACATATGACCGTCCAAGAAATCAAAGAAAAGATCCAGACCGGACTCCCCGGCTCGGAGGTAGAGATCCTAGATCCTTACAAGGACGGTGTCCATATCAAGGCCATCGTAAAATTCTCCGGATTCTCCGGAAAATCGATTTTGGAACAACATAGAATGGTGTACGCCACTCTAAAAGATGAACTCAAAGAAGAAGTTCATGCATTGGGATTAGAAACGAGAGTATCATAAATCTTACCAAGGAAATAGATAATGGAAAAAACACTACATGACAAGATCGAAGGATTGATCGGATCTGAAAAAGTATACTTATTCATGAAAGGAACGCCTGACGCTCCTATGTGCGGCTTCTCCGCCGGAGTAACTAACGTTTTAAGAAGTCTGGGAGTCAAGTATGGTTCTTTCAATGTTCTTGCCGACCAAACTGTCCGAGAAGGGATCAAGGAATTCGCAAGCTGGCCGACCATTCCTCAGCTTTATGTGGATGGAGAGTTCATCGGAGGTCACGATATCGTGGTCGAGATGGCAAGAAGCGGAGAACTCCAAAAGAAACTAGGCAACTAATATGATGAAGCTCTACCATTATTACGGCTGTCCTTATTGTGCGTATGTAAGAGAAGAATTCTCTGAAATGGGCTTATTAGAAGGAAAAGACTATGAATTGGTGGAAGCAAGCAGAGGAACCCCTGGGAGAGACGAAGTCGTTCGACTAGGGGGACTGAGCCAGGTTCCTTTTTTAGTGGATGGGAATATCCGGATGTACGAATCCAGAGATATAGTGGATTACGTTCGCTCCCGCAAGAAAACCGAACTAGTTTAGAATCCCAGAAGATCCAGGATCTTCTCCCCAACCTTTCTATTCTTTCCGGAGTAGGGATAATTATGAATATATAATACAGGATTGAAATTCAATTCCAAGATCTTGTATTTTCCTGCCGTTCTCAGATCTTCTACGATAATATCCACGCCGCAGATCTTCGCGTCCACCGCCTTGGCCGCTTCGACCGCCAATCTCTTGTACGATTCGTGGGCAAGATCAGTTACATCCACTGAGTCCCCTCCAGTGCTGATATTCGAATTCCTTCGAACGAAAACGATCTCCTCCGAATTAGGGATGGTATCCGGACTTTTTCCCGCCTGGATTAAGACGGAAAGTTCCGTTTCGCCGAGCTGGATCTTTTCTAATGGGGTTACATGCCCCACTCCTCTTCTGGGATCCCGGTTCTTTTCTTCTATCAGCTCTCGGATCGTCTTCTTCCCATCACCTTTTACGTTTGCGGGGATCCGATTACAAACCGCCACACATTCCTCTCCGATCACTAAGAACCTATATTCGTTACCGGGAGCGAATTCTTCTATGATCGCAGTTTCAGAAAGGCTAAGGGCAAGTTCCAAAGCCTTTCTCTGTTCGGAAATATCCGAATTCATAGGCAGAATGGTGATCCCTATCCCGAAATTTGTGGTCACTGGTTTGACCACCATGATCCGATCCTCGATATTCTGCAAAAATTCCAGACCGGAAAGAATATCGGGAACACTAGTACCTTTCGGAACTTCTATATTTGATTCTTCTAATATTCTTTTGGTAACTGTCTTATTCTCCATAACCAAAAAAGTCATATAAGAATCCAATTCAGTTTTAGAGGCTTCCTTTATGAGCCGGACTTTTCCATTACCGCTTAAGCGGATAAAATGGCTCTTTCTCTCTAAGATCTCCACTTCCAGACCGCGATTGAGCGCGTCCCGGATCATGATCTGCGTGGAAATTTCCAGATCCTCGAATCCTTTGAGTAAAAACTCATTCGGGTCCAGGAACTCCCCTTTTTCTAATTTATACTTCAATGATTGCAGATCCTTGCGGTTGGGTTTTTCTTAACCTTCTCTGCTTCTTCGATCTTTGTCTCTTCCGCTATGGATTTCTGGACTTCTTTCACAAACATATTCCATTTACCGGGAGTGAGTTCCATCTGGGATTGGTTCCTAAAATTCTCTTTGGCAAGATGGATGCCCAGATCCCTAAACTCCCAACCCTCATTCTCGATCCGGTCGATCATTTTTCCAGAAGGGGTCAATTTCGGATCCTCGAATCTGGCGTTCATTAACTTTAAGGTTTCTTGATAGAACATCCTTCCAGTATGACGATCTAGTTCTTCCGCAATAGGAAGAAGGGATTGCGTATATTCTTTCGCTCTTGAAATGAAATCCACTTCTTCTCCGGAATCTCCAAGCACCGTGAGCCCCGGTTTTCTTCCTTCCCAAAGGACTCTTCTCGTATTTTCTCTCTGTCGGACCTTCTCTGTCTGATGAATAGCCGGGCTATCTTTCAAGAGTCCATCGAGCAGGATCATCTGGATATAACCTAGACTGGGTTTATATACTCCGGTAGGTGATTCCGGCACAAGATCCAAACATCGGATCTCCAAGTATTGGATCCCTCTTGCCTTTAGAGCATCCAGAGGCCTCTCATCGTTTTTAGGAACTTGTTTAGGACGGATCGGAGAATAGAATTCATTCTCTATCTGTAGGAAATAGTCGTTGAGCTGATTCGGTATCCCACCGTGTTTTTCGTAGGGACCGTACGGAGTGCTTACAGCATAACACATCCCATTCATGTATTCCTTCAATGAATTATAATTGATAGGAAGCTCGTCCTGGACCTTACTCGTGTATCCGATCTCACTCATACGCAAGGAAGTCGCATAAGGGGCATAGTACGTATGCTGTTTATGTTTAATGAACGGGAAATCGCTAGGCACAGGCAAGAAGGTCTCATCGAAAGCAGGAGTGGCTCCCGTGAGATACATAACTTCCGGAACTCTACGAAGGAAATTCCGGGTCACGGCAAGATATAGCTCGGAGATCTCCTCTTTGGTAAAAGCGGAGATCTCCTTTCCTAAGAATTGCTTTAAGAACAGGTTTGAGAAGGAAAAATTATAATGCACACCGGAGATGGTCTGCATCCTTCTTCCATACCGTAATCCAAGGCCGTTCCTATAGATGGTCTTCCATTCTCCCGAAAAAGAATGTCCATACTGCCCGAGTGGTATGTCCTTGTCTTCCTTAGGTAAAATAGGAGGCATACTAAAAGGCCAGATCCATTCTTCCTTTAAATGTCTGGTAGTGAATATATGCAAATCTTGTAATTCTCTTACGATCGCCTCGATCCTGGGTCTTGGATTGGTCGCAAACTCCAACTGAGGCTCGGAAAAATCCGTCTTAATAAAATGATTCGTAAGACTCGAACCCAATCCTTCCGGATGGGGAGTCGTCGCAATCCTTCCGTCGTGGAATATGCGCATGCTTTCCTTTTCCAATCCGTGCTTTGCCTTTACAGCATGGCGGAGATTTGGACAGACAGAAGGAGAGATACTGCGTTTCATAAATAATCCTATTATAAATCTTGAATATGGGAGCTATTCCCCTAAAGGAATTCCATCCCCTCTTGGGTCAGCGGCTCCGTATAGAACGCCGTTTTCACGTTTTACCGAGAATAATTTTGCGTAATTGTTCCCAAGCCGAATATCATGCTTTTTGGCCTTGAGTTGATTGAATGTAGCCGTGTCAGTAGCAGGCCCTTCCATTGAAAGCGCATCCGGAAAGAACTGATGATGTATCCTTCCCCTAGCCACAGACTCATACAAGGTAAGATGCAGATCAACGTTGAATAGAATGGATTGGAGCACGGCGTTTACGATATAAGAACCACCGGGAGCGCCGGTTACTAAAAACACCTCTCCATTCTTTAGAACGATTGTTGGAGACATGGAACTCAAAGGAGTCTTGCCCGGTTGGATAGAATTTGCTTCCGCACCGATAAGACCATACACATTCGGTTCTCCCGGAGAACGACTGAAATCATCCATAGTATCGTTCAGAACGAAACCGTATCCGTCCAAGATGACTGCCGCTCCAAACCTATAGTTTACGGATTGAGTCGTAGAGACAGCGTTTCCCTCCGCATCCACGACGGAAATATGAGTGGTTTGAGGAGATTCGGCCTTTAGATTCAATCTGCTTAAGTACGTAGAACTAGGAGTCGCCTTTTCCGGATTAAAATCTCCAATCTTCTCCTTTGCATACTCGGAAGTGAGAAGAGTGGAAACCGGGATCTTTGTAAAACCCGGATCTCCACCCAGAACTGCCCGGTCCGAATATCCTCTTCTCATAACCTCAGCTAGAAAATGATAATAATCGCTTTGGGAGAAATCATACAGAGAGTGGAGTTCCTTTGTCTCGAGCATTTTCAGCATGGTAAGCAGATGAACTCCGGAAGAAGGAGGGAACATCGTTCGGATCGTATGTCCTCTATATTCTATCTCTAAAGGCTGTCCTTCTTTTACTTTATACTTTTGCAGGTCCTGGAGATGGATGGCTCCTCCCCGAGAACTTACCTCTTCGGCTAATGCCTTTGCGATCTTTCCTTGGTAGAATTCGGTATCTCCCGTCTCGGAGATCATTCGTAGGGTCTTTCCTAAATCTTTCTGGACTAAGATCTCCCCCGCTTCCGGGATCTTTCCTTTAGGAAGAAAGATCTTTTTCATTCCGGGACTCATGTCCTCTTCTGATTCTTGGATCGCTTCCGCGAGATCCGGATAGATAGGGAACCCTTCCTCTGCAAGTTTAATGGAGGGAAGGATAACTTCCTTAAGGGGAAGTTTACCGAACTTCCTTTGGATAAGAACAAGACCCGCAACGGTTCCGGGAACTCCTACGGATTTATAGCCGAGTAGGGATTCTTCCTTAGGCTTTCCTTTGTACATATTCCGACTCGCGGAGAAGGGAGCCCTTTCCCTGAAATCGAATGCATACGACTTGCCAGTCTTTCCATTATGAAAGACTAAGAATCCTCCGCCTCCAATCCCGGTAGATTGAGGACGAGTAACGGAGACTGCAAAGGAAGAAGCGATTGCCACATCTACCGCATTCCCCCCTTTCTTATAGATTTCTAATCCGATCTTAGACGCTTCCCTGGAATCGGTAGAGATCATGATCTTCTTGGATTCTGCAAAGAGTGAATTCGGATCCTTTCCGAATTTGGGAGCGACCAGATTCTGAGTAGAAACTTCCCTCCCTTCGATGAGAAGAACATTCTTCTTACAAGAACCTAGGAATAGAAGGAAGAAAATAGAAAAGGAAAGAAGGATCCCCGAAGCTAGTCTACGATTCAAATTTGGTTCCATAGTCCTTGCGAAATCCGTTCTCAGTGTTTAGGATGAAAAACCAATTTGAGTTCTTCTTCCACAATTTCCAAGGAAGCGAGTCCGCCGGATTTCAATTCCCCAAATAAGATCTCTTCCGAGAGTTTCTTGGAAATATTGGCATCTATCCATCTTTGCACTGGTCTTGCTCCGAAGAGAGGATCGTAGGATTTCTTTGCGATCCAACGTAATACTTCTTCCCCATACTGCAAATGGATATTCTTTTCTTTTAGTCTGGTTTCTAGGAGTTCCAACTGTTTGCGGACCACTTTAGAGACCACATCTTCTTCTAAGCTATTGAATTCGATGACTGCGGTGAGCCTATTTCGGAATTCGGGAGAAAATTGTCTTTCAATCGCTTTTAGGCCACGGTCCAGAAGAGCAGTATTATCGAAACCTAATGGATTCGTCGCTCTTTCCCTTGCACCAGTATTCGTGGTCATGATCAATATGACCTGCTTAAAGTCTGCCTTTCTTCCGTTATTGTCAGTAAGAGTGGCATGATCCATGATCTGGAGGAGAATATTATAAATATCCTCATGAGCTTTTTCTATCTCATCCAGAAGAAGAACACAATGAGGAGTCCTCACGATCGCATCTGTAAGCTGCCCTCCTTGTTCGAAACCTACATAACCCGGAGGAGAACCGATCAAACGGGAAACGGTATGTTTCTCCATATATTCGCTCATATCGAAGCGAATGAATTCCACTCCCAGAATAGCGGCAAGTTGTTTGGAAAGTTCCGTCTTACCCACTCCTGTAGGTCCCGCGAATAGGAAAGAGCCCACAGGTTTTCCCGGCTCGGAAAGCCCACTCCTGGAAAGTCGGATCGCTTGTACAAGCTCAGTGACTGCCTTGTCCTGTCCGTAGATCTTACGTTTTAGTTCCTCATCCAGTATTTTAAGTTTTTCTCTATCGTCTGCCTTAACAGTACGAGGAGGGATCTTGGAGATCTTAGAGACCAATTCCTCTATCTCTTTCACGCTTACGATCTTAGTCTTGGAAGAGGCTCTTAGTTTTACCTTGGCCCCAGCCTCGTCTATCAGATCGATCGCTTTGTCCGGAAGTTTGCGATCCAAGATATATCGATCCGCAAGTCTCGCCGCCTCTTCTACCGCTTGCGAAGAATATTTCACGGAATGGAACTCTTCGTATTTAGGAAGCAGTCCCTTCAAGATCAAAATGGTCTCATCTACGGAAGGCTCTCCCACTTCCAATTTCTGAAAGCGTCTAGAGAGTGCATGATCTTTTTCGAATATTGCCTTGTATTCCTTGTATGTAGTCGTCCCGATGCAACGTAACTCTCCGTTAGAAAGAGCCGGCTTCAATAGATTGGAAGCGTCCAAGGATCCTCCGGAAACGGCTCCCGCCCCGATAATCGTATGGATCTCATCCACGAAGAGAACATTATTTGGATCAGCCGTAATCGACTGTACTACATTCTTCAGTCTCTCTTCAAATTCCCCTCGGAACTTTGTACCGGCAAGAAGAAGTCCCATATCCAAGGAGAACAGTTTTGTATTCCTTAATATATCAGGGACCTGTCCGTTTACGATCTTGAGTGCGAGACCTTCTACGATTGCTGTCTTACCTACTCCCGCATCGCCAACGAAAATAGGATTATTCTTTCTACGTCTGGCGAGGATATGTACGGTTCTTTCGATCTCTTCTTCTCTACCAACGAGAGGATCTAGCTTTCCGTTCTTAGCCTTTTCGGTTAAGTTTACGCAGAAGTCCTTGAGTGCGTCCCCGGTTTGGCTCTTAGAGGATTCTTCGTTGCCAGCGCCTTCCCCTACTTTTTCACCCTTCTTGATCCCATGAGAAATATAACGGACCACATCGAATCGAGAGATGTCCTGTCTTCCCAAAAAGAAGACGGCATGGGATTGATCTTCTCTAAAGATAGAGGCAAGCACATAACCTCCGTCTAAGGTTTTCTTTTGAGTGGATTGCACATGGAATGCGGCTAACTGTAGGACTCTTTGAGCCGCTATGGTATAATCGGGTTCGATCTCGCCGAAATTCTCCGGGACCGATTCCATCTCCGTGTCTAAAAATTCTTTCAGCTCACTTCGAAGCTGTTCTAGATCGGCACCGCAGGCGAGCAATACTTCTTGAGCTACAGGATCATAGGTTAAGGAAAGAAGAATATGCTCCAGAGTAATGTATTCGTTCCTTCGTCGCAAGGCTTCGGCTCTTGCTTTGTTTAGGGATTTTTCTAATTCTTCGGATAATGTCATGATTCTTCCTCACCATCCTCTATTTCCATTTGGCAATGCAAAGGATGTCCATGTTCTTCGGCCAATAAATGCGTCTCTTTCACTTTGGTCTGGGCGACTTCCTGAGTATAAACTCCGCAGAGCGCCTTGCCGGTCGTATGAGCCTTTAGCATGATCTGCTCGCTCTCCACCTGACTTCTATAGAATACGACTCTCAGGATCCAGACTACGAACTCCATCGGAGTATAATCGTCATTCAGGATCACGACTCTATATTTGGAAGGCCTCTTTAATTTCAGCTTTTCCTTAGTAAGGACCTGCTCTTCCGTCTTTAGATCGCTCATAACTCTGAACCTTTTAGACCCGGCTGCTCTTTTAAAGGAGAATGAAGATTCGTCTCTAATATCATTTCCTGCATATTCATTCTTTCGTTTTCTAAAAAACGTTCAATCGCATTTCTCGCTCCCTCATGGAAAATAAAATGGGAGCTATACGTGGGTACGGCAGGAAATCCTCTTAAAAACTTTTGCTCTCCTTGAGCCCCCGCCTCGAAGATCGTTAGACCGTTTTGGATGGAATACTCGATTGGAGAATAATAACAACATTCGAAATGCAAGAAGGGAAAATGACCTATAGATCCCCAATACCTTCCGTACAATTTCTTTCCCTTTCTTAAATTAAAAGTCCCGGCAATCCTCTCTCCGTGTTTCTCCGCTAGGAAAAGTACGATCTTTTCTGCGAATTTTTCTCGGATCAATCGGAAGAATTTTCGGTTGAGATAAGGAGATCCCCATTTGCGGGAATATGTATCCGTATAGAAGGAATAGATGCTGTCCATATCTTCTTCTGTGATCTCGCTTCCTTGCTTGATCAGGATCTTGATCTCGTCTGAACGGATCGCCTCTCTCTCCCTTCGGATCTGCATTCTTTTCTTGGATTTAAAATCTCCTAAGAAGTGCTCGAAGCTCTCGTACGACCGATTGCTCCAATGGAACTGATGAGTGATCCGAGTGGCAAATCCTCTCTTCTCTAAGGCCTTGGACTCTTCTTCTTCCAGGAATAGGAAATGAATACTAGAAAGGCCTTGTCGTTTGGATTCCTTGAGAAGGACCGGGAGAAGAACATCCAAGGCAGCATCTACAGAGACGTCTTCCCTTCTAAATATCTTTCTACCGTTTACCGGAGTGAACGGATACGCAATCAGTCCCTTTGGATAATAAGAGAGACCATTCTGAGAGAAGAAATTGGCCCAAGCATGGTCGAAAATATATTCTCCGTACGAATCGTATTTATGATAGAAGGCTAAAGCGGAATGCAAACCCTTCTCATCCTCGGCCAAAAGATATCCAGGCTGCCAAGAAGTTCTGGAACCGACGCAAGAAGAAAGTTCTAAAGAGTATAAGAACTCATGATCCGAGAAAGGATTCTCCGGATCCGCTAAGCGATTCCAATCTTCGGAAGAAATTTCACTTAGAGAATCGATCCAACGAGTCTTGGTTTGGGAAGGCATTTTCTACTTCTTGGACGTATTCGGGTCCTCTCCCGTTCTCCCGGATTCGGAAAAAAAGCGTCTCATCTTCTCTATAGATCTATGAACGATCACTTTTACATTGGATTCGGAAAGTCCAGTGCTCTGAGAGATCTCTCTCACGGATTTTCCTTCTAACTTTGCCATGGTCAGGATCTGTTTCTGCCTCGGGTCTAGAACGCTTAACCAGGATTCTAGGCCTTGTGCAAGCGCCCATTCATCCTCGGGAGAAGTCGTTTCTTCTTGAGGAAACTCCTCCATCTCAGCGAATACGAATCGATCTCTGGTCCCTGTCTTACGAATATAATCGATGGTTTTGTATCTAGCAATAGAGAAGAACCATGGGGCGAACGGGCGATCCGGCCTGTACGTGATCTTGGCCTTATGCATTCCGATCAGAATGTCCTGGATCAGATCCTCTCTATCTTCCCAATCCTTTACCTTTTGGCTTAAATAATTGCTCAGGATCTCCCTACATTTGGTCAGAAGAAGTTCATATTCCCTTGCATCCCCTTCTTGGGCACGGCGCATTCTTTCCGAAAGGACTTCCCAGATTTCTTGCTTTCCGACCATGTAACCTTGAACCGTTCTCTCCGAAGTATAGTACGAATTCTGATAAGAAAGCTATTCGACTGGATTTTTTATGGATGTCCAATCTTTCTTACTTTAAAGCGGAAAATCTAAAAAGGAGGACCGATGTTGAACCCCAAAAACGATAAGACGGATGAGCTGATACGCAGTTTAAGCGCGGATCTGCAGAGAGGAAATTTGAATTTTAATATTCTTTTCTTATCTTGGCTTGGGCTCTTAGCTTCCGGTCTATTGCTCGGTTGGAGCATATCCCTCTTAGCAAACCGCCCTCCCGCTTTTCCCGGCTGGTGGCCGGAACCCACTTTAATTATTATCTGGGGAGTGATCGCCGGATACTTATTAAGTAAGACCGCGTACCCGGAAGAAAGTTCGGTCTGGATTTTCTGGGGAGCGGGTGCTTCCATCTTTTTATGGATGGGCTTTAATCTGTTTCAATTCGCTAGCGCCTTTGAGTTAGAGCATGTGCATATCGGTCCTTGTCCCCTAATTGTTGCAGGCTCTTCTTTGATCTTAGGTGGCATCGGTTGGATCTGGATCCGAAAAATGGCGAGTTCTCGTCCTGGGCTGTCCGCTTTCCTATTCTTGAGCGTGATTTTCGCGGCATCCAATCTTTCTTTGAAATTCATCTGTCCAGTACAGGAGCCTTCTCATCTATTTTTGGCTCATGTTTTAGCAAGCTTTGCATGGATCATACTCTTCTGGCTCCCTCTTAAGAAGAAATTCGTTTGGTAAGGATTTCCTATTTCTGAAGGGATCGGATACAATAGGAAGGAATCAGAAAACCAAAAAAGAAAAGAAGAAGGATCCGGACTTTCTTTCAGTCCATAAACTCCCAGGCAGTCTTTACTTCTCCTTCTATCTCCACGGATTGTATTAGATCTTGGAAAAATTCATTCTGTCCCAAAGTGGAACCGTCTCCGATCATCACTAAAAGTTTCTTAGCCCGAGTCATTCCGACGTTCCATCTTCTGGTCTCGGAAAGAAAGCCGACCTGACCTTCCGGATTGGAACGGACCAAGCTAAATACGACTGCACCGATCTCTCTTCCTTGGAAGGAATCCACGGTCTCAACCTCTATTTTCTTTGCGAGTTCCGGATCCGTCTCTTCTAGCTTTTGGAGAAGGAGATACCTTTGGAACCTGTACGGAGAAAGAATAGAAAGCTCTTCCGGTTTCCATCCCGCCTCCACTAGCTTGTTCACGATAGAGATCGTAAACTCCGCTTCCCAAGAATTTCCGAGACTTCCTTCCAAATTCTCTTCGGCAGTGTCTGTTCCGGAAGTATCTAAGAACACCAAACTAGAAGAAAAGGGATACTCGTCGGCAAAAGGAGAAGGATTCCTTTGTTCTTCCGGAAAACCTGACCTCAATTTTCCCTCATAGAACTTATGATTCGGAAAACTCATGATCGGATCCGTCATTCTATACTGGGTATCCAATAAGAAGATCCTTTCCTTATCCGGAAATAGAGCAATCAGCCTTTCCATTAGAGAAACTTTAAGTAGTGCATCATCGGAGATCACTGTCGGCGGAAGCTGAAACGGATCCCCCGCAATCACAACCTTCTCCGCTTTTAAAATAGGAAGCCAAGAAGAAGGTTCTATTGCCTGACTTCCCTCGTCCAGGATCGCATAATCAAAGCTCTTGTTTTCCAAAAGATAAGAAGAAGCACCCGTATGAGTGCAAACGATGACCGGATGCGAATCGAGTAGATATTGTACGAGTATCTTTTGCCTGGACTTGATCCCCTTTCTGAGTTGGTCCGCTTCCTTGTAGAGTGCCTTTCGTTCTTCCGCTTCTTGCTTGCCGAAGCTTCGCTTGAATTTACGAGCCTTCTTTAGTAGTTCTTGTACTTCTTTTCTATCCCTTTCGATCAGTTTTGCTTCCGGATGAGCGGAAAGCTTGAACTCCAAGGAGTTATGGATAATCTCTTGGCTGATCCGAGCCGGATGTCCCAGCCGAAGTACAGAGATCCCTAACTCTACCAGACATTCTACCAAAAGATCCGAAGCGGAATTCGTGGGAGCGGATGCTAGAACCTTCTTATCTTGGGCAACCAGCAGACGAATTGCCTCTACTAGGGTTTTGGTTTTTCCCGTTCCAGGGGGACCATGGACTAAAACGAAGTCCTCCGTTTGCAGAATAGCGGAAACAGCCGTCTTTTGGGATTCATTCAGTTTTTCTGAAATACCAGATTGAGTCTTGAAATGAGGAGAAGAGATCCGTATCTGGTTTGAGAATAGATCTGCAAAGAATTTCGCTCTAGAACCTTTTTCCGCAGACAGTACCTTCTCCAAAGCCCTATCCCATTCTTTGAAGCTAGTCTCATCCGGAAGGATTTCCAGAGCGAGTTTTCCTTCTTCTACCCATTCCGGCACCTCGTCCATATAGACGATATAGGAGTCTTCGTTTGCCTTCAACAGAACGGTCGGATATTCTTCGGTATCCTTTAAGATGCGGACAGGAGTTCCTGTCTTGAACAGTTCCGGTATATTCTTTTCTTTGGTGGGTTTTAGGACAACTTTCCAGTTTCCATCCGGACTGAGTTCCGCATCTTCGAAAACAAGAGGATATACGGTAAGTCCGCTTTGGATCCTCTGGTTGAGGTCCGAATTAGAAAGTTCGGCCTTATATCGATCTAACTCTGCCTTTCTTTCTTTTTTGAGAGACTCTCGTAAGGCCTCGTAATGGGAAGCCATCTGGACTTAGAGACGATCGGGAGATAAGACCACGATCTTGTAGCTAGGAGTTTTTTGGTCTTCTCTTGTAGGAAGGCTCTCTGCATAATGAATGGCGGAAGCAAGAGTAGTTCCTGTGGTAAGTCCCGCAAAGACTCCTTCTTTCTGATAGAGCTCGGATTGGTATCTAAGAGCTTCTTCTCGATCCACTCCGATGTACTGGTCTGTGACCTTAGGATCGAAAGACTCCGGCAGACGAATACTGGAATCGCCCTGCACCATCTTACGGATAAATCTGGAGTTTTTGCTCACTCCCATAATGACACGAAGAGATGGTTTCTTACTTTTTAAGAAACGACCTACACCGGAAAGAGTTCCTCCGGAACCGCCACCCGCAACGAATGCATCCACATTGCCTGCCAAGTCTCTCCAGATCTCAGGACCGGTAAATAGGAAATGAGCATTGGTATTGGCCATATCCTTGAACTCATTTAGAATGACTGCATTCTTATCTTTCTCTTTGGCCGCTCTTGCAGTTTCTAAAAGGGAATCGTCCCAATTCCCTTTTGCCAGTTGGACCACTTCTACAGAAGCCCCATAGGTCTTGAGTTCCTTGATCTTTTCCTGTTCCGTGTCCGGAGCTAAATAGACCTTGAACTTGTACTGACGAACGGCTGCGATCCAAGCCAAAGAAATCGCGGTAGTATTATAGCCTGCTTGGAAGATATATCCTCCCGGTTTGAGTTCCCCTCTTCTTTCTGCGGCGAGTACCATGGAAAGTGCTGTCCTGTCCTTTACGCTGCCTGTTGGATTGCAGAACTCCGCCTTAAGATAGATCTCCACATTCGGAATATGAGAACCGATCTGGTTCAAACGGATGAGAGGAGTATTCCCAATCATCTGCAAAACATTCTCTTTGATCGGCTTGGCTACACTCAGCTCTCTTCCGAATGCATTTTGGACATTATTGAGGGCACCGAGCAGGCTATTACCGAACTCGTCGATGGAACGGGAAATCTCGTCAAACATAGTCTCTTCTGTGCCCTTCTATCCAAGGATCTTTATTTTTTGGAAGCGTACAACCAAGGAAGGTCTTTGCGGTTCTGATCTTCGTACGACTTGATCTTCGCTTCGTGTTGAAGTGTTAAACCGATATCGTCCAACCCATTATACAAACAATATTTCCGAAAAGAATCCACTTCGAAAGTATAGACGTTCCCGGAAGGACTGATCACGTTCTGCTTGTCCAGGTCGATCTTGATCTTTGCACCGGGAGTCTTTTCCACGATCTTAAAGATCTCTTCCACTTCCTCTGCCTTTAATACAACAGGCAGCATTCCGTTTTTGAAACAATTATTATAAAAGATATCCGCATACGAAGGAGCGATAATAGCCCTAAAGCCGTAGTCCTCCAGAGCCCAAGGAGCATGCTCTCTAGAAGAACCGCAACCGAAATTGTCCCTGGTAACTAAAACGGAGGCTCCCTTATAGCGATCCTGGTTTAAGCTGAATTCAGGATTTGGCTGAGTGCCTTGGTCGTCCAAGTATCTCCAGTCATGGAATAGGTGGATCCCGAATCCTGTTCGTTCGATCTTCTTTAAGAATTGCTTGGGAATGATCTGATCCGTATCAATATTTGGACGATCGATCAGAACTGCCAGACCTTCGTGTTGGGTAAATGCTTTCATTCTTCTCTATCTCCTTATTTCCAAGAACGGATATCTACGAAATGGCCTTCGATCGCTGCAGCAGCTGCCATAGCTGGACCGACTAAATGGGTTCTTCCCCCTTTACCCTGTCTTCCTTCGAAGTTACGATTGGAAGTAGAAGCACATCTGTCTCCCGGAGAAAGAACGTCGTCATTCATAGCAAGACACATGGAGCAGCCTGGTTCTCTCCATTCGAAGCCAGCTTCTACAAAGATCTTGTCCAGACCTTCCGACTCAGCTTGGCGTTTTACCCTTCCGGAACCAGGGACCACAATTGCCTGCACTTTAGAAGAAACCTTTTTGCCCTTTACGGTAGAAGCAGCTACTCTTAGGTCTTCAATCCTTGAGTTCGTGCAAGAACCGATGAACACCTTGTTCACGGTTACATCTTCCAGTTTCTGTCCTGGTTTCAGGTCCATATATTTGAGTGCGTTTTCGATACTCGTTTTTTCCACAGCATCAGGAGCGTCCTTCGGATCCGGGACCACTCCGGTCACAGGGACTACTTGTCCTGGAGAAGTTCCCCAGGTAACTTGAGGAGCGATGTCTTCTGCCTTCAGTACGATACTAATGTCAAACTTAGCGCCTTCGTCGGTTACATAGCGTTTCCATTTTTGAAGAGCCAATTCCCATTCTGCGCCTTTAGGAGCGAAGTCTCTATCTTTCAAATAATCGAAAGTAACTTGGTCCGGAGCAATCAATCCCGCACGAGCTCCTGCTTCGATGGACATATTACATACGGTCATACGAGCTTCCATGCTGAGGGAAGAGATCGCAGAACCTCTGTACTCGATCACATAACCGGTCGCCCCACCTGTGCCTATTTTTCCGATGATTGCAAGAACGATATCCTTCGCAGTGACATGAGGAGATAATTTTCCATCGACTCGGATCTCCATTGTCTTCGCTCTTCTTTGCAAGAGAGTCTGAGTGGCAAGCACATGCTCTACTTCCGAAGTCCCGATCCCGAAAGCAAGCGCGCCGAACGCACCATGAGTAGAAGTATGGGAGTCCCCGCAAACAATCGTCATTCCAGGATGAGTCAGTCCCATCTCCGGAGCAATCACGTGAATGATCCCTTGGTCTGGATGATTCAGATCGTATAATTTGATCCCATTCTCATCACAATTCTTCATGAGGGTCTTCATTTGATTTGCAGAGATCGGATCGGCTAATTCTAAATTACGAATGCGAGTGGAAACGTTATGGTCCATGGTCGCGAAAGTAGCTTCCGGACGACGCACCTTTCTATGTGCCATACGAATACCGTCAAAAGCCTGGGGACTTGTTACCTCATGTATGAGGTGGCGATCTATATAGAGAAGGTAGGAACCGCCTTCTAATTCGCCGACCAGATGGTCTTCCCAGATTTTCTCGAACATCGTTTTCATGGTATGTAGATCCCCCAGGGGATAATAAAAGATAAAGATTAGACCGGAGCCGATTCGTAGGAAGGGTTGAAATTTCCAGAGATCCGGAAGAGTCTCCCTTCCATGCTAAAAAGAAGCAGTTTTTCGTAAAGAAGGTTCCGAAAGATGGGCTTGGATTTGCTCTTCTACTTTCCGCGAAAGACAAGAAGGGCCTTACCTATCCCGATCTCGTCGAAATCATACAGGATACGAGGCCTCAAAACCTTTTTCCCATTCAAGAAGGTGCCTGCTTCGGAAACCAGATCGTAGAGTATGTACCGATTCCTGACCTTTCGGATCCTTGCATGACTTTTACTTACCGATTGTTCATACAAAACCAGATCGCATAGATCCGAATTTCCGATGGTAGTTTCCGCTCTTCCTAACGAATATTGTTTGCCGGGATTTCTTCCCTCTTTCAGGACCAGGGTGGCTTTTTCGTAAGCCTCTCCCTCTTCAAATTCTTTGAGGGCGATCGGATGAGAACGTTCCGTTTCGATCCTTTCTTCTTCTCGTTTGGAAAAAGGGAAGGAGATTGCCGGAAGGTTCTCTCAGTCCGGAAGAAAGATTGCATACCAT